>JAZUOR010000001.1:0-2331 GCA_045604745.1 Acutalibacteraceae bacterium
TACCGGAGGGTACGTCTGCCGGAGCCGACTACGACGAGCTGTGCGGCATCGTGCAGGAGCTGTACTGTCCGCGTCCTGAGCAGCATATTCGCAGCCTTGAGCAGGAAAAAATGCTTTCCGGTGCGTCATGCCGGTTTCAGATGAACCGATGCAGTCTGCTGCCCCTTTCCATACGCTATCTCCATCGCGTGCGCAATCTGGGCGTTTCAGACCTGCGCTTTGAATTCGGCGAAGAGCAGTCGTGTATGTACTGGACAGAGGGCGGCAGGCAACAGCGTGTACCTTTCCGGCTGGACGGAGAGTATTCCGCCGGTGAGCTCAATTACGAACACCGGAGTTATCCGGTTGTAACCATAGCCGGCTGGCTGTCGCCCGACACGCTTGAGGTGGACGTGCGCCTTATAAACACCGCTCACATGAACCGGATAACCATGCGCTTTGAAGAGGGGCGGGTGCTCTGCTACTTTGACGAAGACCCGTCAATTGAAAAAATGCTCAAAATGGCCTTTGACCTTGCCCGCCCCATGCGGCCGCTGGCAGGCCGCATGGCCCGCGTTGCAAGGCTGATACGCCCGGTGCTGATGGGGACGGTCAGAAAAACGGGCAGTTAACGGTACAAAAAACACACAACCCGCCGGTGGAGTTTCTGTCTCTCCGGCGGGTTGTGTTTGTTATGGTCTCAGATTCTGCTGCACAGGATATTGCGTCTGATGCTGTCGGTCAGTTCGGGCATATCCTCCTCAATGTGAGAAAGAAACGTGAACACAAGCCCGTCGTCAGGAAGCACATAGCACTTCTGTTTCCATTTGCCGCTTATGACAAATCCGTCAGGGCGCATCCACACAAAATAACCGTAACCGCCGTCGCGGTTTTCCTGCTGCACGCTGGTCATTTCCCTGACGAATCGGGCGGATACAATGCGCCTGCCGTCATACACGCCTCCGGAGCACAGCAGCATACCTATGCGGCTCAGCTCGCTTACCGAAAGCTCCATCTGTGATGCACCGTAAAAATACCCGTCCGCACCCCGTCCGCATGGAGGAGCGATGATACCGAGCGGCTGAAACAGCCTGCGGTCAAGATAACTGTAAAGATCCTCGTCCAATGCGCAGGATGCAGCCACGCCTACAAGATAAGCGGGAATGTTGCTGTATTCAAACGCTGCCCTTTCCGTGTTCTCAAGGGGACAGCGCAGGGACGACATCAGCCAGCTGCTGCCTTCCGGACGGAAGGGATAACCGGCTACCGACATGGTCATCAGCCTGCGTATTGTTACCGGCCGATAGGCGTCCAGCTGAGAAGCGGTCATTCTGCCGGTCACGTCTTGCGGCAGCCAGGCAGTCACAGGCTGCTCAATGTCCAGCACTCCGTCGTCTGCTGCCATTCCTGCGGCAATAGCGGTCACGGTCTTTGTTGCCGAGTAAATGGGATACCTGTTTTCCGTGTCGCCAAAGCTGTGAACAGGCTTTCCGTCACGGTGCACCTGCGCGCCGAATATTGCCCAGCGGTTGTCGGCTGCGTCCTTTGCAAACGCTTCAAAGTTCATGTTGTTTTCCTCCGTCAGCACATAGCAGAACAGCACCCGCACAGGGTGCTGTCTGATGTGAAATCTTACATGCTGAATTCAATGTCATACCGGCGGCCGTCAGAAAACAGCACACCTTCTGTGAGCCGGATCCGGAGCACACAGGTGTTGACATCCTCAAAATTATTGTGACCGTTATCTATCCAGCCGGAAAAAACATCACGCATCTTTCCGGCGACAGATATATTCTCCGGAGAGCCGAACCAGCCGAGATTCTCTCCTGTGCCATGAGCGGTGAACCAGTCGCCCGATACGGCAACAGCCGGATTGACGGCGATGTGCTGCATCTTGCCCGAAAGGGCATAGGTCAGTACGTAGAAAGCGCCGTCCTCATAGTACGCATTTACGCTGCGCACAAAGGGAATGCCGCCTGAGACGGTGGCAAGGGCGATCACGGTGTCCTGCCCGAACCGCTCCAGCAGGATGGCTTCGAGCGCAGGTGACAGAGCAGCCATGGGCATATCCTCCTTGCGGAATAATCACTGAGCCGGCGTGACAGCGGTCAGCGAAGTCACGTTGTAATTGAAGGGAATGGCTATGTTCTGCCCCTCAACAGCACCGGTGATAATGCCGGTGCTCTTCTGCATGGAGGTGATCTCCTGCAGCGCACGGTCGGACACATCCATATAAAGTGTGCCGGAAAGGGCGGAAACGTCGTTATAGTTGAGCGTAAGACCGTCACCGGTGTCCAGTGCAAAGGGCTGCTGTTCAGGGCCGGTGATGGCAACGCCGAACTTGCCTCTGGC
>JAZUOR010000002.1:0-23604 GCA_045604745.1 Acutalibacteraceae bacterium
GCTTGCTGAGCTGGAGGCCAAGATTCGCGAAAATTCCGAGGCTCTTGCCAGCATCCGTCCGCCCGCAGACGAAAAGGGCTCGGTTATTCTGGATGACGACGAGCCGCTGGATTTCATGCTGGGTGACGACGAAAAACCCGCAAAGAAGACCGGTTCAACCCCTGTCTCCGGTATCGACATAGACGCTGACGACTTCTGATGCTGCTGATTACTGAAATACGGCGTGAGGGCAGGAAATACGCTGTGGTTTGCGGCGAAGATATGACTGTGCTGCTTGATTCCGACACCCTTGAACAATCCGGACTTGAGCCGGGTGACGAGGTGGATGAACAGCTGCTGAGCGAATATGCCGAACGATCGGCATACAAGTGGGCACGGGAGCGGGCGCTGTACACCGTAGGACGGCGTGAGATCTGCCGCGGAGGACTTATCCAGCTTCTGGAAAGAAACGGCTATGACCGCACGATCGCCTGCCGTGCCGCAGACGAAATGGAGCAGCTTGGCTTTATTGACGACACCCGTTATGCCAATATGCTCGCCGAATACCTCTATTGCGAAAAACGTTACGGCAGCAGGCGTGTCATGATGGAGCTCATAAGCAAGGGCGTTGACCGCGAACTTGCAGCCATTGCATCAGAGGAAAACCAGACCGATGCCGATAAAGCCCTTGACGAGCTGCTCGACGGACGTTTCGGCAGGGACCTTGACACTTCGGCAGGCGTTCGCAGAGCTATAAACAACCTCCTGCGCTACGGTTATTCCGCAGGGGATATCCGTTCTGCCATTGAAAGAAAAACACAGCGTTTTTTTGACGAAGACTGCTGAACAGACAGACCACATTCAACCGCCCGGTGCTTTTTGAGCAGTCGGGCGGTTTTTTCGCGCATATATCTTTTATATTTGTACAATGTGTGATATAATATTATGATAATGGGACAGTATCAGATTGGAGAGCAAAAGACATGAATATTCTGGTCATTGACGGCAACAGTATAGTAAACCGTGCGTTTTACGGTGTGCGTCCTCTGTCCACACGGGACGGACGGCCTACCCATGCCATTTATGGCTTTATGACCATGCTCAACAAAATCATCGAGGATACCGATCCCGATTCGGTGGCGGTGGCATTTGACATGCGTGCTCCCACCTTCCGCCATCTCAAATATTCCGGTTACAAGGCAAAGAGAAAAGGTATGCCTGAGGAACTGGCAAGCCAGATGCAGCCCCTTAAGGATATTCTGTCTGCACTGGGCTATCGCATTGTAACCGCCGAGGGCTGGGAGGCTGACGACATTCTCGGCACCATAGCCCATGCGGCACGTCAGCGGGGCGACAGCTGCGTAATTGCCACCGGAGACCGCGACACCCTCCAGCTTGTTGGCGGAGGAGTTACGGTTCGCCTCCTTTCCACCAAGGAGGGACGTCCCGTTGCCACTATATACGACGAAGCAGCCATATTGGAAAAGTATGGTGTGGAGCCGTCCTTGCTGCTGGACATCAAGGCCATTCAGGGTGATTCCAGCGACAACATTCCCGGCGTACCCGGAATAGGTGAAAAAGGCGCCCTTGATCTGGTGTCAAGATTTGGAACTCTTGAGAAAATTTATGAAAATATTGACAGCACAGACATAAAGGCCGGTACCCGCAAAAAGCTTGTGGAAGGCAGAGAAAGCGCCGAGCTCAGCCGCTGGCTGGGAGAGGTCCGCACTGACGCTCCCGTCCCCACCGACCCTGAGGAATATGTACCTTCTCAGCCGGACAGCCGCAGAGTGCGTGCACTGATGACTGACCTTGAACTGTTTTCACTGCTGAAAAAGCTGAATCTCCCCGATGACGGAGGCGCACCTGAGGTGTCGCCGGATAAAAGTGCAGCTCCCAGGGAGGTCTCCGTCTCCTTTAGCTCTGCAGAAGCGATGATCGAAGCCGCACTCCAGGAACGCTCTGCCGATCTGGTGGTTGGCTGGGAGAACAGCTGTCCGCAATGGGCTGCTGTGTGCCGCAGCGGAGGAGTATATCTTCTGGACGGAGACGAGGCGAGACAGTACATCACCGCTGTATGCGGCAGCGAGTCCGTTGCCAAACGCACACACGACTGCAAGCGTATTGCGCGCTGGCTGTTTGAACAGGATGTGACTCCTGCAGGCTTTACCTTTGATTCCGCTCTTGCAGCTTATCTGATTAACCCGTCGGCCTCTGACTATGAGCTCGACAAGCTGACAGCACAGTATCTTGGTGTGTCTGACATGACTCTTCCACCGTTCCTTGCAAGAGCAGCCGATGCCTGCCGCTTTTCCTCGCTGTGCGATAAGCTGACCGTTACGCTGGAGGAGCAGGGGCTTACGCCTTTGCTCAGGGATATAGAGCTGCCTCTGTCGGTGGTGCTGGCCGAAATGGAACACACCGGCTTCGCTGTGGACGCAAAGGGAATAGAGATGTTCGGCGATCAGCTTAATGACCGCATCGGACAGCTGGAAAGCGATATCTGGCAGCTGGTGGGCTATGAGTTCAACATCAACAGCCCCAAACAGCTGGGACAGGCGCTTTTTGAAAAGCTCGGCCTGCCCGGCGGCAAAAAGACCAAGACCGGCTACTCTACCAGTGCCGACGCTCTTGAGTCCCTGCGCGGTCAGAGCGAAGCAGTGGACAAGGTGCTGGAATATCGCGGCCTTGCCAAGCTCAGCTCCACATACTGCAAGGGGATGCTGGCACTGGTGAGCGAAGACGGGCGGCTGCATACCACCTTCCAGCAGACTGAAACCCGTACCGGACGCATAAGCTCCACCGAACCCAATCTGCAGAACATTCCCGTACGCACCGAGCTGGGCAGGGAGCTGCGCCGCTTCTTTGTCGCCGGTGATGGCAATGTTCTCATTGACGCCGATTACAGCCAGATTGAACTGCGCGTGCTGGCTCATATGGCACAGGATAAAACCATGATAGATGCCTTCAACAACGGCGTCGACATTCACAGGCTGACCGCAGCCCAGACTCATGGCATTCCCGCGGAAGACGTCACTCCCGCCATGCGCTCAGAGGCGAAGGCGGTAAACTTCGGTATAGTCTATGGCATCTCCGCGTTCTCCCTTGCAAAGGATATCGGAGTAACCCGCGAAGAGGCACAGAGATATATCAACGGATACATGTCCACTTACTCCGGCGTTGCGCAGTATATGACCGATGTGGTTGCCAGCGCACGCGCAAACGGCTACGCCTCCACCATGCAGGGACGGCGCCGCTATCTTCCGGAGCTTGCCGCCAGCAACTTCAACGTACGCTCCTTTGGCGAACGCGTGGCTCGCAACATGCCCGTTCAGGGCACCGCGGCCGATATAATCAAACTGGCAATGGTGCGTGCTGCTGCAAGGCTGCATGCCGAAGCACCCAGAGCAAAGCTTATCATGCAGGTGCACGATGAACTGATCGTTGAATGCCCTGCGGAGGACGCAGAACTTGCCGCAAGGCTGCTGGAAGAAGAAATGCGCAGCGCGGCTCAGCTGGATGTACAGCTGGAAGTGGACGCCCACATTGGAGCCAACTGGCTGGAAGCCAAAGACTGATCATAAATCCGCAGGTCTTATCGGAAAGGAGAACGAGATGAACAACAGGATACCGGGATTGAATAATGAAGCCGTGACGGAAAAGGAAGAGGCCGGAAGCCGTACGGCGAAAATAATAAAGTGGTCGGTGCTGGCTCTGGTCATTCTTCTTGCGTCCTCAATGGTGGCGGTCAGCGTGCTGTATACCAGATTTGTTTCGGTAGAGGATGGTCAGTGGATAATTGACCTGTCCGAGGTGGAGAATGTTGACCGCAGGGAGATCGAACGAATCGAGCAGCGCTTTCCTGATGCAGTGGTGCTCAGTAAAGTTGATCTTGGCGGAATGAAAGTGGACAACACCATCGACCGACTGACCATTACCGATTCACAGGGCGTTGCTGCGGAACGGCTTGTGGAGGCAGCGGAAGAGCTTCCGTGTCTGAAGCTGCTCAATCTTACCGGGCTGAGCGTCAGCACCGAACAGTACGAACAACTGCGCGAGGCTTATCCTGATGCTCAGATACAGTGGGTGGTGCCTGTCCTTAAACCGGAGGGGCTGTCAACCGACACTGCGCGGCTGGAACTCAGCAGCATGTCAGAGCTGCACGAAATAATGGCAGTGCTGCATTATCTGCCGAAGCTGTCATACATAAGCATAGTAGGCGTTCCGCTCAACGACGCTGAGCACATCGAGGTAAAGCAGCTGTCGGAACAGCTTTCGGCCCGGAACATCCTGCTGGAATGGGGCATAACCGTAGCCGGCCAAAGCTACGACCGCAACACCAGCGACATAAGGTTTGCGGGAAACTATGACGCCGGTGATCTTGCCGAACTCTGCCGTCTGCCCTGTCTTGCATCCCTGACTCTTGACGGAATACAGACCGGCGATCTTTCTCCTCTTACGTCCATCACCACTCTGGAAAGCATCACCATATGCAACATGAACGTGGATGATATCATGGTTCTTGCGCAGATGGACTGGCTGGGAGCGGTATATGTAAAGAACACCAACGTCGGCTGGACACAGCTCAATCGTCTTCAGGACGAGCTGCCTGAGTGCATCATGATGGTGCTGGAATAATCAGTATGCGTTTTCCCGATCTTGCTGAATCAACGAGGTGATAGTATGGAAAAGCTGCTTGGCTGGATAATCGAGTTTCTTGCGTGGCTGCACGACCGTTTCCTTTCCATCAACGACGGACGGCAGTGGGGACTTGACGACAAACAGCTGCATTTTGTGGTGATCGGCGTGTTTGGCATAGGTCTGTTCTTCGCCGTACAGATACTGTTCAAATGGCTGGCAAAACGAAGCGTGACTGCCATATCGTGGATATACACTCTGACTGTGGTGCTGGTGGTGACCTTTGCCATTGAGATCGGTCAGCGCGCCAGCGGCGGAGGAGACATGGAAGCGGGCGACATTTATTACGGCGTGTGGGGCTTTATTGCCGCGTTTGTAATCTATCTGGCAGTCAAGGGAATAATGCTCCTGCTGAAAAAGTTTTTTGTCAGGCAGGAGGACAACACCCCTCCGGGAGTACGTCATTATATCGGTGACCGCCGCGGAGGCAGGTCCAAAAAGAGAAAATAACCACAGGTTAGTTTGAGGTGAGGTAGTGAAGGCTTTTTTCGGAAAGATGTTTAAGAACATCAAAAGTGCATGCACGGCAGAAAATCTGATTCCCTGTGTTGTCATTCCCTGTCTTGCGCTGCTTCAATGGCTGATAGTTCAGCTGTGCTGTCAGAGCGCTGCAGACTGTTTCAGAACCAAGCCGGTATACATTCTGATTGAATCGACTCTCCTGCTGGCGGTGGATGCGCTTATTGCCCTGTGCACCGGCAGATGGTGGATCGGTTTCTGTGTCACATCTGTTTTTGCGGCAATTTACGGAATTGCCAATCATTATGTCATAGATCTGCACGGAACGCCCCTCTCTCTGCGCGATTTCGGCAACATCGGAGTAACCGGTGAGGTAATGAAGGGCTACGTTCTGGAGATATCCGGTTCGGTGGTGCTGCAGGCAGTGCTCTTTGCGCTGTGCATAGCCGGCACCATACTGCTTATGTACGTCCAGAGAAGACAAAAAAAGTTTGAATGGTGGAGATGCATTTCCCGGTCTATTATTCTTGCCGGCTGCGGACTGATAATGTTTCTGGGTATTTTTTCCGCCAAGCCTCTTAAGCCGGCAGAAACACGCTCATGGGACTGGCAGCCTGCGCTGAGAACCTATGGCTGTCTGAGCTGTCTTGTGGAAAACACCATGAGTTCCGGCGACATCGTGCTTGAACCTGAGAACTATTCCCTTCAGGAGGCACAGCGGATAGCTGAAAGCTATGAGGCTGTCCGTCAGGAAGAAACCGTTACTCCCGACATAATATTTATACTCAACGAAACCTACTACGACCTGTCGGTCATTACCGATCTGGAAACGGATGTTGACCCATTCGCTGCCCTCAACCGGCGTGATGACCTGATAAGAGGTTACGCCGCGTCGCCGGTAATAGGCGGTGGCACCAACTGTTCGGAGTACGAATTTCTCACAGGCAATTCCCTTTGCCTGACTCCGGGAATCACTCCCTTCCAGTCCATAGACATGCAGGGCGCAGACGGCATCGTCAGCCGTCTTGAAGTCCTTGGATACTCCTCTCTCTGTGCAAATTCCGAGAGTGCCGGAAACTATTTCCGCAGCACAGGCTATCCGGGACTGGGCTTTGACGAGATATACTTCTCCGATGCCTTTACCGGACAGGAATACTACGGAAACCGCGGATATGAATCCGACAGATGTCTGTATGAGAACCTCATTGGCTGGTACGAAAATATGGGTGATGCGCCCAGATTTGCATATACGCTGACCATCCAGAATCACGGTGGCTACATCCTCAGCGACGAAAGCTATGACACCGTCCATGTGCAGAACGATTACGGTGAACGGAATGACGAGATCGACGAGTATCTGACCGGAATATCTCTTTCAGCCGAGGCACTGTGTGATCTCATTGATTATTTTGAACAGGGTGACCGTCCGGTTGTTGTGTGTATGGTGGGCGACCACTGTCCGCACTTCGCCAAGGAGATCGTGGACGACAGATACACCCCGGAACAGGCGGATCTCCGTCTTCGAATGACTCCGTATGTGGTGTGGTCCAACTGCGGCTTTGATGAATCTGCCATCCCGGAGATCCTTGGTCTGCATGCACTCAGCTCCTGTGTGCTGTCCGGAGCCAATGTGGAGCTCAGTCCTTATGACAGCTATGTTGCCGAAATGTGCAGAGATATTCCCGTGCTCCTCTCCTGCGGCGACTGGTACGACCGTGACGGCATACGCCACAGCGTCCGGAACGAAGAAGCTCCGCAGGTTCTCAGCGACTATCTTGTTCTGCTGTGCAACAATATAACCGGCGGCGAACATCGACTGGAGCGCTTTTTCCGCATAGAACGTAACCTGCAGTAAAACATGCATGGTGGACGGGTCTTGCATTCCGTTCAAAAGAGGAGTATAATCCTTTACCGCCAATAAATATTACCCCGGAGGAATCATGTATATGAATATCTGGCATCATATCGCCAAGGAACGTATATCAACAGAGGATTTTGTTGCATGCATCGAAATTTTCAGCGGCAGCCGCAACAAGTATGAGCTGGACAAACAGACCGGTATGCTCAAGCTGGATCGTGTGCTGTATACGTCAATGAATTATCCTGCAAATTACGGCTTCATTCCTCGCACCTACGCTGCAGATGACGATCCGCTGGACGTGCTGGTGCTGTGCGAGGAAGCTATTCAGCCCATGACGCTTGTCAAGTGCTATCCCATCGGCGTGGTCATGATGACCGACAGCGACAGTGCAGACGAAAAGATCATCGCCATTCCCTTTGGAGATCCGTCATACAATCACTATCAGGACATCAGTGAGCTGCCTCGCCATATACTGGATAAGATCCAGCATTTCCTTGAGTTCTACAAGACACTGGAAGGCAAGCCGATCAAGGTCGGAGAGCCTCAGGGCAGAGAAGCCGCCATTGCGGTTATCAAGGACTGCCTTGAACGCTATGACCGCGTTTTTGCCGGACGCGTATAACGAGTGACGACTGCAACACTGACAGGTTTGGCCACATATTGTGCATCTTCGCGTCAGTATACATATTCAGGCAGTCAGTTTACAAATTGTTTACAAACAGGAGTTGCCCGCAGTAAATCAGGTGTGTTATATTTATCGTGTATAGATGTGACAGTCCCGGCTGCGGGCTCTGTCTATTCAATGGATATTGGAGGTACGGATCATGAATACAAAAAACAGATTGTCAGGTCAGGTGCTGAGAATAGCGGCACTTGCGGTCGCCATTTCCCTGATATTCGGCAGCATGGCTATCTTCTATGCCGAGAGTGACCCGGTGGAGCACGATACTCCTCAGGCACACGAAATCTGCGATGAATGCCAGAAGTGCAAGGTTGACAATTGCAATTACGCTCAGGGCGTGTGCACCTGCGAGGAGACTGATCCAACAGCAAGTGATCCATCTTCAAATGACCCTTCTTCGAGTGATCCTTCTTCGAGCGATCCTTCTTCAAGCGATCCTTCTTCGAGCGATCCCTCTTCAAGCGATCCTTCTTCGAGCGATCCTTCTTCGAGCGATCCCTCTTCAAGCGATCCCTCTTCAAGCGATCCTTCTTCGAGCGATCCTTCTTCAAGTGATCCTTCTTCAAGTGATCCTTCTTCGAGTGAGACTCAGCCCTCTGACGCCGAGGTTAAAGTGGAAGTATTTGTCAAAAACTCCGGCAGCATGCGTGAGAGCATGACCACCGCTCAGATCAATCAGCTTAAAGCTAACGAAGCTCAGAAGATCGTTAAGACTGTCAACTTCGGCGACAAGATCTATGTTCGCTGCCCCGACGGAGTGGAAAGAACTCTTAAGGACGCCTATGCCTACGGTGCAAGATATGAGATTACCGGCAACCCGATGAGTCAGTGTGCTTCCAACAAGGTCACCTCCTACCCTGTTACCTTTATTGCCGGTGAATACGTATTCTATGTTTTCCACGCCCAGCTTCTGGGCACCAAAGAAGGCGATGTTGTTGAATTCCCGGTTCCTATCAAGGTCACCTTCAATGGAAGCGGCGAGTCTGCAGAAGCCGAACTGAAATATCAGATAACCAATGTTTCCAGCGGCTCTGAGAGCAGCGATCCCGAAGAAACCACGACAACATCATCCAAAAAGGAAGATGCCGGTACCACTACCACAAAAAAAGGCAGTACCACCACTACCAAAAAAAGCAGCTCCAACAGCAATACCGGTGGAAGTCCTGATACCGGTGACGTTACCATTGACCAGCATCCCGAACGCAATATCGCAGCTATCGGTATGCTGACAGTGGGCCTCATCATCATCGGTGCTATAGTAGCCGAACGCATTTACCGCGCAAATCAGGATAAGAAGCGTCGTGCAAACGCTATCAGAAGATAACGTCTGAACTAACAAATTTACAGGCAAGCGCCCCGAACGGTTCTGCATACCGTTCGGGGCGCTGTTGATTGTCTGCAAATACAGTTATTTGATAAAATAACTTCACACACAGCAAAGTAACAAAGAAGCTATGCGTAAATCAGTAAAACCGTTAAGAATTGATATTTCTATTTATCAGAATGTGATGCAGTCCGATCCTTTGAGCGTATGTATTCAAAAATATATTGCTGGGCAACGCCGGCGTACGGTGAGCTCTGGAGAGGAGTTCCGCAGAATTCATCGGCAAGAGCACGTTTAATCCACACATCGCGCGGGAACGCGTCCAGTCTGTGCAGACCAAACAGAAGAATGCAGTCGGCCACCTTTGGCCCTACACCACGCATGGATTGCAGAGCTTTCTGCGCATCACACAGCGGCATTTTTCTCAGAGCATCCGGGTCAAAGCGTCCGGACAGCACTTCTGCCGCAGCTGCCGGCAGATATTCGGCGCGATAGCCGCACCCCAGCTCCTTCAGATCCTCCGCACGTGCCTGAGCAATGACTTCGGGAGCAGGAAAGGCGTAAATCCCGTCTGCGCTGCCTTCTATCCTGGCACCGTATTTCCGACATATGCGCTCGATTATTCCTCTGATTCTCGGAATGTTGTTGTTTTGCGAAATGATAAACGAGCATAAAGCTTCCCATGGCTGCTGACGGAGAATATACACACCTCCACAGCGCTGCGCTGCGACAGCAAGACGCGGCTCTGCATCGACCGAGTGGCGCAGAATCGCGGCGTAATCGGTGTCAAAATCAAGATAGTTGAACCAGAAATCCTCCGCATCGCAGCGGGAATCTCCGGCTACGCAGACCGTGTCAGAGTGCTGGGATAACGTAGCAAAGCGGTCGCCGGCAACACCGGATATTGAACCGTCCTCGTTGAGAGTCCATCGAAAGCACTGACCGCTTATCAACGTTCCGGACAGCGAAAACCCTTTGGGGCAGGGAAGGGTGATATGGTTTTTCATATTCTCCTCTTCTATTGCATTACAATGCGGTTGATTGCCTGCCGTGTGGCAAGGTCAATGCCGCCGAAAATAACGGCAGAATCAGACAGCTTTGCCAGCTTGAGCTCGGTCACATAACCCGGAAGTGCTTCGTACAGGCGGTTGACCTCGTTGACAAAGGTTGCGCCGAGCTTTGCCGCCTGTCCGCCCAGAATGATAAGCTCAGGATCAAGCAGAGCGGTGATGTTCTGGCACGCAAGCGCCACGCGGCGGGCATATCGCCGCACCATGGTTCCGGTGGCAACATCGCTCATGCCCCATGCGCGGGAAATATCATCAAAAAGCAGATCGGAGGGATCACTGATCCATTCACGCAGAAGTGACTCTCGACCGTCACTGATGATTGTGCGTGTGTCGACCACAAGGCGATCCAGACACAATATTTCTGACAGCGGGCTCATTACGCCCGGCTCATCGAGCGACGGCATCAGCAGCGACTCGATGTCGCAGGCATATCCGCGGAAGCCCTCATAGGTTACGCCGTTGATAATTGCGCCCAGACCGACAGTGGAAGTGTTGATGCTGAGCAGCAGAACGGTGGAAAGATTCTGACCTGCACCAAAAATATGCTCTCCGGCGACGGCAAGATTGATGTTATTGCGCACAAAAACCGGCACATCGAATGCCTCGCCGAAAAGGGCTGCCAGATCCGGGGGTTCGATGTCCGAACTGAATCTCGGCGAGCGCAGCACGCGTCCTGTAGAGGGATCTACCAGTCCGGGAACTCCTATACAGATGCCGGCAAGAGCTCCGCAGCGGTCACCGAGATGCGAAAGCATATCACGCAGAGTGGAAATTATCCGTTCGAATATCTCCGGTGTTATCTGTCGGTCTCCGTCAACCAGAGAATATTCCAGCTTGTTGCCCAGAAGGTCAGCAACGCACAGTCGTGCATTGCTTCCGGACAGATCCACAACAGCCACACAGCCATGTGTTCCGTTAAACTGCAGCAGAATAGGACGACGTCCCACGTCGGTAACAAGTGCTCCGGATTCTACAAGCAATCCCTTGGCGATAAGCTCATCCACATGCTTTGAAACGCTGGGATTGCTGAGCTGCAATCGTTTTGCAAGCTCCGAACGGGACAGCTGCTGGTTTTCCCGTATCTCCTGAAGTATAAGGTTCTGGTTTGTTACCTTGACAAGACTTTGATTGCTGCCTTTGTGTTCCATAAGTATCACCCCATCACATTAATAATCGCGAATTGTTGCGAGCTGAAGAGATCATATATGCATCATATATATCCGCCTTCAGCCGATCAGCGCTGACAGTTTTCCGCTGCTGCAGGCTTGTATAATATCGATGGCATTGACCGTAACAGATATCAAGGCTATACACAGGCCAACCATGCACAACCGGTCACTCCGATCACGGACTATACCGCTTGCAGCGGCAATTATCCCGAAAAAGGAAGCTACAGGGAACAGAAAGCCGAACAAGCCACACACTACAGACACAACACCTAAGCCGGACAAGCCCTTTGGCTCAGAGATTTTTTCTCTCGGTCGGACAGGATCATGACTTCCCCTGCGGTTAAACTGACCGTCCATGTTCCCACCTCGCTTATTTAACTTGATTAAGAATTATGTTCATCTTATCATAAACCGCACAAATTGACAAGTGTTTGTTGGCCGCGGAGGATAATATAAAACGTGGATGCAGCCACAATGCCGCACTTGGCGGCAGAGCTGCATCCACGCTGTTTTGCGCCCCTAAACGGAGATCACGGGGGCATGTATCCCGCCGCCGAAGCGGCGGGGAGCTCTGCACATTGCAGAGCGGATCACGACATACTGAGAATAGTCGCCGGATCTATGAATTGTCCGTCCTTCATCAGTGAAAGATGAATATGGGGGCCGTCGTCAAGCTCGCAGGGAATCTGTCCGATATAGCCGATCAGGTCACCGGCCTTCACCTGTAATCCGGTCGAAACCATCTGAGTGTCATCAAGACCGCAATAGTACAGCACTGAATCATCTGCATGGCGCACGATGGCAGTGTTGCCGTAGAGCATATCCTCCACAAAGCCTTCTACGATTCCATCAGCACATGCGCGTACTTCGTCTTTGAGCTCGCCGCTGATGTCGATGCCGTTGTGCACTCGCCAGTCACACATGGTAGCGCAGAATATCAGCTCATCTCCGGAAAATCCGCTGGTTATACTGCCGTCAGACGGCATCCTGAAACGCAAAGGAGCAGATGCAGGAACAGCCTCAGTAGGGAATGGGGCAGTGGTTAATGTGATATCGGAAGTACGCAGAGGCGCGGTTGAGGTTGTTGTCTGCACAGCCGGCTGTATGTCAGGCACATAATCCGGATGTGTGTCGGCCGGGGACACTGCAGGCTGGCTTACTTGCCACGTGTCAGTCTGCGGATCCCCGGAGATTATGACAGAATCATATACCTCGTCAAGATCCTGAAAGGACCCGGTTTCCGCATGGATATCCTTCGGTGTTTCTGCGCCGTGATCGGTGCGGCTGGTGATGGCAGTCAGAGTTACTGCACCGGCGCAGAGCACGAGCGCCGCATAAAAGCTAATGTTGCGCGTACGTTTCTTTCCGGCGGGAGTGCGCTGTTTCTCGCCGTTGTGTTCAAATTTAAGTGCCATGATCAACTGCCGCTCCGTGTCTTTCTGCTGGGACAGGGGCGGCTCCTCCTTTCGGCATGTGTAATGCTGTTTCCCGTCTGGAAGCAGTATTGGGATTGCAGGAAGGCAGGCGGTAAACCTGCTGTCTCCTGTCTGTATTTTTGACCATGACCCGGCTGGATATACATGTAAATCACGAAGGAAAAGCACCGCCACAAAAATTATGCAAGAAAATTATGTTAAAAGAACTACAGGCTTCGGAAAGAATGTTCTGACCGTGGCGGATATATTACGAAAAATAAATGAACAATTTTTTATGGGATAAAATGCACCGTATACAAAAGTAACAAAGACCGCGAAAAATCCGACAACGGTGCGAAAATACGGCATAATATCAAGCATTCACAAAAAAGTTTACCCATTGGTGCAGACTGGGTGAAATCGGCAGGACAGTGGGAAAGAAACCGTATCACAGAAAAAAGCAATGGGGAAAAAACAATCTTTTCCCCATTGCTTTTTTGGCACACGATTGAGCTGCAGGTGTATTGACAGATAAAAATTATCTGACATAATATAGTAGCACCTGATAATTCGGAGTGCCGCTCCGGATGCCAGGTGCCGGGGTGTTGTCTGCCAGAGGCACGTCGTCCCGGCAGACAGTCGCGACATCGGTTTGTGGATGATGCCGCGGCGATATAAAGGGCCGCATCGACTGAAATCGGTTCACCATTTCAGTCGGTGCGGTATTTAATTTAGTCAGGGCAGATCTGCAGATGATACTGCCTGTTCGAAAAGGCCATTTCTGCCGGAGTACAGTCCCAAGGTCATTTTCCAGCGCAGAATGCGGGTCACCGATTGGTCGAGTCGATCAATCGGGATCGTGCCGTCCTTTACGGCTGAAAGCAGGGCATTGTACGCTGCAGGACCATTGGCAGGAGTACACATCAGGTCTATACCGGCAAGGAATGCCGCCACACATACATCGTTTTCGCCGCTGTAGGCTTTGATGGCGCCCATGTCCATGCCGTCGCTGATAGCAACACCGTCAAACTCCAGCTCGTCCCGAAGAAGAGACAGCACTTCCGGCGACATGGAGGCCGGGTGTTCCGGGTCAATGGCGGTCATTATGGTGTGGGTTATCATGACCGCACCGCAGCCGGCATCTATACCTGCCTTAAAAGGCAGCAGGTCTGATGCCCGCAGCTGCTCAAGAGTAGTGTTAAGAGAAACAATGCCGTTATGGGTGTCTCCGGAGGTATTGCCGTAACCGGGAAAGTGCTTCAGGCAGGTGCCAACACCTGCTCCCTCCGTGGTGGCGACCACAGTGGTCACATATTCGCTCGTAGCTGCGGCATCCTGACCGAAGGCACGGTCATACATCATGGCGCTTCGGTCAGTGACAACATCCGCTACCGGAGCAAAATTCACATTGATGCCGAACTGGCGCAGAAATCCGGCTTTTTCCGCAGAGTCATATGCAATATACTGCATTCCTCCCTCAGCGTAAAGCTTCTGAGGTGAACGGAAGGAGTTGTCGCGCAGCTGGCGGTTGCTGCTCACACGCACCACAGTGCCGCCCTCCTCATCAACACAGATGAGCATGTTTCCATCTGATGCCTGCTGGAGCAAGCTGATATAAGCAGTCAGCTGGTCGGCTGATCTGTTTTTGACGTCATTGGCAAAAAGCACCACACCTCCGGCACTGACTGCTGAGAGCTCATTGCAGAATTCAGCGTCGGGCAGGTCGTGGGAGCGGAGCAGCAGAAGCTGACCTACCTTCTGCTCCACGGACATATTTTCAACCATTTCAGATATCTGCCACTCCTTGAGCAGCGAAGCCGCTTCAGTGGCATCAGCCATGTGTACCGTATCAGAAACGAACAGCGCAGATACTCCGGGAAGACTGTCCCTCAGGTCGCGTCGGTCAAACACACCGGCGCAGGCACTGATTATTGTACCGACAAGCACCGTCAGACCCATCACAAGCATAACAACGGGAAAAATATAGTCCCTTGCAGTGTACTGAGGCTTGCGGCTGCCGGAGTAATCATATCCGGAACGATGATAATTCCGATCCTGTTCATAGCGGCGATTCTGGTTCATAGGTCACCTTTTCGATGTACTATCCGTAATATTGTCCTGCGGTATAACTATGTGGCGAGCCTTTTTGGTTTTTCTGTCATTATGCAGGTGGATAATCTCAATTGGCTGTCACGGGAGGATGATACAATAAAATCCTGTTGGTGTCAATAGAGCGGAATTCATACTGACCGGCGGCTGCAATTAAAAAGGATAATACACATCGGCAGGCATATTCTCTTGCGAAATATAATTATTGCCGATATATCGATATATATTACCGCTTTTCATTGTGAAAATTGTATACCTTTTCAAACAATCCTAATTGACACAAAACTTGTGGAGTTTTATAATTATTTTGACAAATTATAGGTATATAATTATGCGGCAACTAAACTATACTTTACTGACCGAAAATTATGCGGAGGAAAACATAATGGAAAGAATGATCGATATTCGCAACGATATTCTCTGGTGCGGCAAAAAACTGAAATCTCTCTGGCGCAAGAAGATTCCACTTCGTGCCGTTGCGCTGCTGCTGGCGGTAAATATGTTGTTAATAATGTTGCCAATAGCAATGTTTCGTAATGTATACGCGCATGAATTAATTTGTGAACAATCTGAACATACCCATTCAGATGGCTGCTACCAACTTGTTTGCGGTATCATAAATGAGGGGAATGTGTCTGGCGGTGATGTGGACTTGCACACTCATTCCGAGCAGTGTTATGCCCTTGTTTGTGCGTTAGCTGAGCACAAACATTCAGAAGGATGCTATCAACATGAAGATAGGGCTTCTAATCCTGATCTGAATAACGATTTTTCTAAAAGTGATATAGTTGTTTCTGATTCTGACATCGAAGGTATACCTGTTGTGTCCGAGTCGGACTTCGCACTTCTTACATTGAATAATTCCTCTGCTGATGCATATGTTGCATCTTTTTCTGTCAAGTCGATTGTTGACGGAACAGCGCCTTTTGACAGCAACAATAATGCAGGCAATGATGCCAACGCGTCAAACGGTATTGTGCGCACATTTGACAGCGTAAGATACAATCTTGCATATTCTGTTGCTGCTTATGATCCCGAGCAGACCTACGATTCCTGTACAGTATGTCTGAGAGCAGTTCTGCCTTACGATGAGCAGAAAGCCAGCTTCAACACCGATGCCATGCCTTGGATGGACAGTGGTTGGGCAGTCACTGAGGAAACAATAGACGGCGTTGTCTGTCAGGTGCTTACCGCATCCCGTACGGGCAGCGAAGTGCCAGGCACCGGTGATCTTTATGTTGTTGTAGACGTTGATATAGCCGCGAATGGAGATAAGATTCAGCCAACATTTTATCTCAGCCTCGCCAGTGATGAGGATAACGCATTGGCTCTGGTGCCGAACGAACTGACCGTTTCGGCTTATCCGAGGTATAATGTGCAGATCCAAAAGTCAAATTTACCGTGCGGTAATGTTAAAGGAGTCTTTGATTTTTCTACAGGAAATGAGTGGGCTACTAATAAATCATTCGGTGAAATAACAGGAAGCATATACTGTTACGGTATAACATTACAGCTATATAATTTGGATAAGAATAAAGATCTTAAGGGGATAGAAATACCTTCTGGAGATATTACTTTCAACATAGAAGTCAACTCTTTATTTACAGCAACAAATGGTAATACAACAGATACTAGTCAATCATTTATGCCGTTAGTGTGGAGCGGTGAAGGTCATCATCATGATAATAAAATACAAAAAGATGGTCGAAATGTTTTGGACTACACAAGTGCGGACTATGCTATTTACGCGGCTCCATACAACGATGATAAATCGATTAATTCATCAGCACTCCATCAATGTTATGATGGAGGAGAGTGGGTTGTTGATCAAGATGGAAATCGGATTTCCATCACAGTATCATCGTTTAGATTTGAAAAAGATACATTTCCGATTGCTAATGCAGAGGTGAAGTCTAACACATATTATAGCGAAAATGGGAAGGTCGAAAACATTGGATGCTTTAGCGCGGCGGAGTTGTGGATAGTTCAACCGCACGAAGACTTAAATACCGGGGTTTCTGGCATGGAATACTTTGAGAATAATGGTAAAATATCGACTACGTTGACAGTCAAAGATTTTAAAGCAACTTCTATAAGTGGACAGTTTTTGGATCGCCAAACGGTAATTTCGGACGATTCTGTAACATCATCAAGAAGTTTGTATCAAGCTCCAGGTGCACAAAATAGGATTACATATTCGTTCTATGAAAATAGATTAGGAGACGAATTTGGCGTTGATAAAATGTTTTGGCAATATTCATATTCCGATGGAACGGATTGGGCAACTCTTGGTCAAAAAATAGGACTGCTTGGAGGCGTTGCTTATAATGACAATGGTGAGCCAGATAATTTACTTATGGGGTTTGATTCGTTAGTAAAATTTGATGGTTCGGCAATAGAAGTGATCCCAAATTACTATACAAACCATAATTCTGCTCTAAAAAAAGATCCTAATGTGACAACTAAGTTGGTTTTTGCAACAAAAATAGACGGTAGTAATTGGGAGAATGAATCTGAGCAAATGTCAGCTTCATTCTCTGATCTTCAGTATTATGAAACGCTCTCTGATATTCCTTCAGGATATAATTGCATTGCAGTATTAATTGAATGTAGAGGTCCTATTAATACATCAAAGTATTTCGCAAGACCTGTTGTATGTTTTGATGCAAAGGTGAAAGAGGATGCATCATTAGTAGGAAACACGGTCATATTACATGAGGTATCCAATCTTTGGACTGCGTCTGATTTAAGAAAGGCAAACATGATAGAAGTGCCCAGTATCTTAGATGGGAAGTCTTATCCTGATTGTTCATTCACAAGGACAGCGAATTATAATAAGGAAACATATAATGAGGATGGTCCGATTGGTACGCATACAGGGGAGTACACCCACGGCGATACCCTCTATATCGTAGACTCCTACACCGAGATCGACAAAATCGTAGAACAAACAGAAAACGGCGAGCAGAAGTACATATATAATCTCGACAACGGTCAGCGTATCGTTGACTATGCCCTCAACTGCTCTGTTGTAAAGGGAATAACCGATGTTAAGACCACTGATGTCCGTGTTGTTGATACCCTAAGTGCCGGTCAGAGCTACATCCTGGGCACAGGTGTCGTCGGCGGCACATATCAGCCCTCGGCAAAGGAAGGCTACGCCGGTACAGTTTCCGGCGGCACTGCAATTGAACCGGAAAGCATCGTCAAAAACTCTGACGGCACAACCACTCTCACTTGGCGTGTGTACGGTGCCGCTGTCGGCGAGGATTTTGCTATCCACTACGCTTGCGAACTCGGTACAGTGGACAACGAATCCACCGATATTGCAAACAACACCGTTCTGTCAAGCACGGCGAGAATTACCGCCACAAACGACTGGCGTGATGCCCAGACATACTACAAAAACCTTGATTCTGTTGAGATCAAGGTCTCCAAGCTGAACGCGCTTTCTTTCGCTAAGTCGGCAGTTAATCCCATATGCGAAACCAACAGCGAAATCTCTTACACTGCGTATATGGGCAACAATTCTGCGAGTACCATCAACGATTGCGTGCTGCTTGACACCATGCCCTATGATGGCTTCGAGGGAAGTTATTCGGTAAGTAAATGGGAGATTGATGACAGCGATCTTACCAATCTCTCTGAATTTAAGCTGTATTACACAACCTCTTCTGCTGCTTCTGGAACGATAGCCTCTGACTATTCGGTCAGTTCCATCAGGAACGGAAGCAGCACCGTGAACGGCGAAAAGGTCGAATGGAAGCAGGCTACCATCAGCTCTTCTACGGGTGTTGCTGATCTCTCTGATGCAGGTCAGATAACCGCATGGGCTTTAATCGGCGATCTTAAGGCAGCCGAATCGTTGACCGTTACCCTCTCTATACTGCCTAACGGTAACAGTGGTGGCGATAAGTACATCAATATTATCTCCAGTGATGCCGCATATGGACAGGCTACGGTAAGCATCGTTAATCGTGTTGTCAAGGGTGTTGTCTGGGAGGACACCAACGCCAATGGTATCAGAGACGAGGATGAACCGAGGCTTTCGGGTGTGAAGGTAACACTCACACAGACTAAGCGCCGTTCGGCAAGCAGCCTCACCTGTATTACCGACGCAAACGGAGAATATTCATTCAGTGGCATTGCCGCGGGAAATTATTCTCTTACATTCGAGAGCGATAAGGTTAATCTGGGCTTCTATACCGTTACCACGAAGGACAACGGCTCAGACGCCACTGACAACGACGCCGAGGCGATAAACGACACTAACAGCCTGCTTCAGTCGGCAATAATCAGCGGTATTTCGCTGCCGGATGTGGATTCGCTCAACTCTGCCCAGTACACTTCTGGAAACAATGACCTCGGACTTGTCCGACGCAAGGTCACAATAACCTATGCCTGGATCGATGATAAGGCACCCGATGAGGCAGAGTTACCTGATTGCGCAACAATCAGTGCAGGAACAGCCTACACAGCCGATGTGCCCGACGAAAAAGTGATAGACAGCTACGAATTCTCCGGCTGGTACACCGACAGCGAAGGTACAGCAAAATTTGCAGATGGTACCGTAGTTGATTCCGACATAACGCTCTATGGCAAATGGACAAAGCAGACTCCATCCGGCGGCACATCTGATGATGGTGAGACTCCTGACACCGGTGATCATGGAAATACCACAACAAGTGTCAGTCTCGCAATCGATCTGATGCTTCTTTCTGCGCTGTGTATTTATCTTTGCACAAGAAAAGATGCAAAAAGCAAATTTGACTTCCTGTTTGAAAAATAATTGGAGGAATGAGAAATGATAAAAGGTAAAATATTACCGCTTTTCATTGTGATGTTGATATTACCGCTTTTCATTGTGATGTCGGCTTGACGGACTGTCAGTGTTATGTTAGTATATAATTTACCTATAAATGCAAATTACAGGAGTGATCGGCAATGAGCAAGGACACTGTCAACACCGTCGGCACCGGAGCGGACACGATCGTATCGCCGGTGGATCTGCCGGATAATATAGGAAGATGGATCAAGCGGATGGTCTTCGGTGCCATCGTCGGCGTAGGCGCCATTCTTCCCGGAATATCAGGCGGAGCATTCTGCGCTGCATTCGGTATCTATCGCCCGCTGATGGACTTTGCTGCCCATCCTACCAAGGATTTTAAAAAGAACCTTCTTTATTTTCTGCCCTTCCTGCTTGGCTGCGGGCTCGGCTTTGTGCTGCTGTCCGGTCTGGTCGGCTGGCTGCTGGGTCTTGATGGTGTAGGCCCCATTGTCGTCGCGTTTTTTGTGGGTTGTATCGCAGGCACTTTGCCGTCTTTGTTTTCTGAGGCCAATATACGCCAGTGGAACTTTCTGCATTTTATTTTACTTGCTTTATCCACAGGCCTTGCCTTCTGGGGACTGCTGTCCATGAACAAGGTCAGTGATATGCAGCAGCTTATCGCCGACCCGTCCTCACTTTCATATGTGCTCACATGGATAGTATGCGGCGCGATATTCGTGCTGGGCTTCATCATGCCCGGCATGAGTCCCTCTTCCATAATCATGTATGCCGGAATTTATGAGACCATGACCAACGGCATAGGCCGATTTGACATAAGCATACTGCTTCCCTTTGCCTTCGGCGCCGTGCTTTGCGTTGCTCTGCTGAGCAAACTGATCTCCATGCTGTTCAGCAAGGCCGGACGCTCCATGTTCGCCTTCATCATTGGCGTGGTCATCGCTTCCACCGTCCTGGTGGCTCAAAGCGAAGTCTGGAAGCCGCTCGCAGCCGACGGCTTCTCTGTCAGATCCTGCATCGGTGCTGTAGTGGCTGCAGTTGCCGGTCTGGTCATAGTGCTTCTGCTTGCAAAGCTTGATCCCCGCACCGAAGAAGCCGCTGTCTCTGCCGAGACTTCGGAGAGCTGACCATGGGGGGCAGCTCCAGATGGCGGTATTTTAATCGAGAACTGAGCTGGCTGGACTTTAACCGTCGTGTGCTGGCTCAGACAAAAGGGAGCGCACCGCTTTTTGAGCGGCTGCGCTTTCTTGCCATCACCGCCTCCAATCTTGACGAATTTTTCATGATACGGGTGCCGTCCGTCCTTTCGGGCTGCAGAAAGCACCCTGACCAGCATGACATTTCCGGCCTGCTGCCTCGTGAGCAGCTCTGCGCCATAAGCCAGAGCGTTTCTGGCTTATACGGCGAAATGTCGGAGGCCTATTGCCGGCTCGCCGGACAGGCCTCCGCTTTGGGCATACGTATACTCAGCAGGTATGACGAGCTGGACGACTCCGGCAAAACATTCTGCAATGAATATTTTGAAAACGAGCTTTTGCCGCTTCTTTCTCCGGTGGTATTCTGCCGCCGCGAGGAATATCCTTTTCTTTCCGGGCGGACTCTCTGGATGGGAGCGGTGCTCAAGTGGAGTTCCGGGGACATCCGCTTTGGCGCTGTTCAGCTACCCGTCTCCCTGCCGCGTCTTGTGCCTCTTCCCGCAGACCACTGCTGTCTGATTCCCTCCGAGGAAATCATTCGCGCCCATATCCGCCGCCTTTATCCGGATTATGAAGTCCTGTCCTGCGGCTGCTTCCGGCTCACCCGTGACGCTGACATCGACATGAACGAAGAGGAGCCCGGCGCTCTGGCAGACACTGTACGCCGTATGCTTCCCCTGCGCTCTCAGGGTCAGGTCGTACGCCTTGAAGCTGAGAAAGGCCTTGACAAGCGGCTGGTTCGTCTGCTGTGCCGCGTTCTGGGCGTTCGTGATGAGT
The DNA here is from genome assembly GCA_045604745.1 of Acutalibacteraceae bacterium. GTDB lineage: Bacteria > Bacillota > Clostridia > Oscillospirales > Acutalibacteraceae > SIG598. The sequence goes on from JAZUOR010000002.1 coordinate 21,526, forward strand.
TGGTGTTCCGCATAGCCTTTCCTGCTGATCTGACCTTCCTTGAGCGTGAGGTATATCCTCTTTCCGTGGGTGATGCACACCGCTATGCGCCCTTTGAACCGGTTGTGCCGGACTGCCTGCAAAAGGGTGAGCCTATATTCGACGTGCTTCGCAGGCAGGACATACTGATGCATCATCCCTTTGACTCCTTTGACCCTGTGGTGGACTTTCTCCGTCAGGCAGCCGAGGATGAGCAGGTAATAGCTGTGCGTATAACCCTGTACCGTGTTTCCAGAGAAAGCCCGGTCATTGACGCTCTTGAGCTTGCCGCCCGTATGGGTAAACAGGTCACCGCCTTTATCGAGTCCCGTGCTCGTTTTGACGAGGAACGCAACCTCATTTTCGGTCAGCGGCTTGAACAGGCCGGGGTCAATGTGATATACGGTCTGCCCGGACTCAAAACTCATTCAAAAATCGTAATGGTTGTTCGCCGTGAAAGTGACGGCATGAGAAAATACACTCATCTTGGAACCGGCAACTATAACGACGTGACCGCCAGAGCTTATACGGATTATTCTCTGCTTACTTCCGACATGGCAGTGGGCGGCGATGCCCTTGAATTTTTCCGCTGTCTGACCGGCAGCCTGGAAAACCCGGACACTGAAAAGCTGGTGGTTTCCCCCTTTGAGCTGCGCCGCCGTTTTAAGGCCGAGATCAAAAAGGAACGTGCCAGAGGATCAGATGGCCGGATTCTCGCACGGATGAATTCCCTGACCGACAAGGGAATGATAAAAGAACTGTACAAGGCCTCCTGCGACGGTGTGCAGATACGTCTGCTGGTCAGAGGAGCCTGCTGTCTCATCCCCGGAGTGGACGGGATGAGCGAAAATATCGAAGTACGCTCCATCATCGGCCGTTTTCTTGAACACAGCCGCGCCTATGTTTTCGGCTCAGGCGAACGGCAGCGGGTATATCTTTCCAGCGCCGACTGGATGACCCGCAACCTCGACCGCCGTGTAGAGCTGATGTTCCCTGTCACCGGCGAAGCGGAGGCAAAGCGAGTGGTTGATGAACTGGAGATTTGCATGACCGACGCTCCCGGCACCTACCGTCTCAAATCAGGCGGCAGTTACAGGGATACCGGTGGAATCGGCGGCATTTCCACCCAAAAAAAGCTGCTTAACGCTCGCCGTTCTAAACGCTAATAGTATTGTTTAAGGGATTTATTACGAAATGGATTTAAAACACGCCACCGCGCCATACTTCCGGCAGCGGGAAACTGTGCAAAGCATTGGTCTGAGTCGGCTTGCAGCAGCGCTTATGCTGTTGATACCGGCTCTGTTCGTGTACGGTTTTCGTGCGCTGTTCATGGCTGTCTCAGGTGTGCTGGGTGCTGTGGCAGTGGAAGCTCTGTGGCAGTTCGTCCGGCAAAAAGAGCCCTCTGTGAGTGACCTTTCCGCCATTTACACCGGCCTGATGTGCGCTCTGTTGCTTCCTGTTTCTGCTCCGGTGTGGCTGCCCTTTGCCGCAGGAGTATTTGCTGTGGGTGCCGTCAAGCTGCCATTCGGTGGATTGGGCCGCTCTCCTTTCAGTCCTGAAGCGGGAGGTTACTGCTTTGCCGCACTTATCGGCGCCAATCTTCTGGATCAGTTCAATTCTGCGCTGCTCAATCCCGTGGAACAGCAGATATTTTCCTCTCTGCCCGAACACGTATTCGGTCACGCCCGTGAATCGCTGCCACTGCTGGGCGACGTCATCTTTTCCTCCGGATTTGGTGATGCACTTTCCACCCAGATGCAGCTTCGTGCCGGGCTGGATCCCGGACTGAACGTATGGGGACTGCTTTTCACCGGATCAAGAGGAGCTATGGGTGCTGCGGTCACCGTTATGGCTCTTGTGAGCGCTGTCTGGCTGCTCTATCGCAGAGCTTTTGCCTGGCAGGCAGCGCTTACCTATTCCGCGACCTTGCTGGTGCTGTCCTTTGTTGCTCCGTGGAGAGGCGTAACTCTTATTGAAGCACCTCTTTACGAGCTGCTGTCCGGCTCGGCGCTCATATGCGCTGTGTTCCTTGCCGGAGATATACTCACCGCACCTCATACC
>JAZUOR010000003.1:0-7074 GCA_045604745.1 Acutalibacteraceae bacterium
GGCAAGCTGATGGATCCTGTTGCCGACAAGCTGCTGGTCACTGCTGTTCTGGTGTGCTTTGTTGCCGTCGGACTGTGCTCTGCATGGGTTCTGATTATCGTGCTGGCACGCGAATTTCTGGTTACCTCCATCCGCATGGTGGCAGTGACCAAGGGCATTGTCATCCCAGCCAACATGTGGGGCAAGGCCAAGACGGTCGTGCAGATGATTGCAATAGTAACCATCATCGTAGGACGGTTTGCACTGGATCTGCTGCCGGCAGTGGGTGTTGAGCTGTCCGGACCTGCGTCTGAACTGGTATGGATGGGCGGTCATGTTCTTATGTGGATCTGTGCTGCGATCACAGTGGTTTCCGGCATTGTCTATGCTGTGGGCGCAAAGGATCTTTTCAAGGATATGTAAATTACGGAACATACGGAGGGGCAGCTCTCCGAAACAATATATATTAATGTAACGGAGGATAAACATGAGCAAGCTTCAGGAACGCAATGAATGCATCAGCCGACTGGTGGCTGCCGCCAAAAGCACCGGCCTTATCGGTGCCGCTTTTACCACAGGCGATGATGCCACTCCCAGCGACGATCTGCGCTTTGTGGCAGTGGCAATGGACGCCGAAAGCACTGCCGAGGCTATTATGAAAGCCTACAAGCGCATGAATTATCTGGTCACCAGCGAATTTGCTCTGCTGAGCGAAAAGGCCATCAGCCGCGATGAGCACTGTCTGGTTAAGAAGTATGACATGGAGGACGGCGTGTGTGTCCTGCTCAAGGTGTGCAGCTCGGACAGCGTGCGCGTTGAAAACTGGTGGCGTCCTCTTTATGACAGAATGGGTGTATCCAACGGCCTTGACCAGTCCGGCAAGGTAGAAGAGGATAATCTGTGCGATCTGCGTTCGGAGAAAGCACCGGAGCCCGTAGAGGAAGATTCCTTTGAGGAGATCGCCGACGAGGGCACCGGCATGGATCCTGTTGAGGAACCCAAGGAGCCGGTCGTAGATACTCTGGCAGAGGAGGTTCCCGCAGTTGTTCCGGTACAGGCAGCAGAGGAAAAGACCGAAGATTCCGGCGACGATTACTGGAAGTTCGTGTCCGACAGCCTGCGCGATGCCTGCGATGCTGTGGCTGACAACGCACTGATCCGCGCCAACGAGATACTCAATCTGCTGCGCCGCATGCTCATCGAGCTTATCTGCGTGCGCAACGGCATCAACGAGAACTATGAGCGCGCCATTGATAAGCTGGACTGCCCCGAAAAGGATATGCTGCAGCTGACCTTCCCCACCCGTCACGATCAGCGCGCTTTCATTTCTGCTCTGGGCGTTGTTTCGTCCATCTTTGATCGTCTTTCCTGATTGATTATTTATTGAAGCTTATTCCGGTGCGCCGACGGCTTTGCAGGCGTCGGCGCACTCTTTGATACCCATGGAGGTTTTACATGTCTGCTTACAGCAAGGAGCTCATCAGTGCGATCATGGAGCATGACCCGGCTGCCCGTTCGCGGATGGAGGTCAGATTGCTTTATCCGGGCTACAAGGCACTGATGGCACATCGGAGGGCCGCGTGGTTTCAGAAACACGGCATGAAATTCATCGCCCGTTGGATAAGCCAGAAAACCGCCCGCCGCACAGGTATCGAAATACATCCCGGAGCCAAGATAGGACGGCGTGTGACCATCGACCACGGCATGGGTGTCGTGATTGGGGAAACGGCGGTGGTGGGCGACGGCTGCACCATATATCAGGGCGTGACTCTTGGCGGTACCGGAAAGGACAAGGGCAAACGCCATCCGACGCTGGGTAAAAATGTTCTGGTAGGCTCCGGTGCAAAGGTGCTGGGTCCGTTTACTGTCGGAGACAACGCACGCATCGCAGCAGGTGCGGTGGTGCTCAGTGAGGTGCCCTCAGACGCAACTGCGGTGGGCGTGCCTGCACAGGTGGTCCGCATTGCCGGACAGCGTCCCGCTGAGCTGGACCAGATCCATTACGATGATCCTGTCTGGAAGGAGCTCATGAAGCTGCGCGAGGAGCTCGACAGGCTTAAACAGCAGCAAACCGAATAGGTTCTGCTGACAGATGAAATCACAGGATAAATGAGGAAAAATTATGAATAACGCCTCGTCCAATATATCTCCGGAACGCCGTAAGGCGGCAAAAAAAGCGAAGTGGCCCTTTATACTGCTGGCTGTGCTGGCAATAGCTGCGGCAGGCTATGCGGTATATATGAAAGCGGTCGTCGGCTGGCTGACCACCGATGTGACCGCCGAGGTGGAAATATGTGATGACGGCTCGGCTGGAGTATACGGAAAGCTTAACGGCTTTGCCGGACTGAAGGATGTCAGCTACACCGTAGACGAGGAAGTGCTTACCCTTGAGGTGCTCTGCACCTGGCCTGTGTCCGGAAGAGAAAAGGAGTTTGCAATAGTGTTTGAGAACGGCTCCTTTGATGAAGTGCTGGAGGTCAACATCTCGGACGGACGCAACCGGCTGGTGGTGTGGACTAAGGAATAAATACAAGCCCAAGGGCTTTCAATGCTACGAAACCGAATGAAGCAATATGAAAGGGGCGGAAAACCGCCAACGGTATTCAATTATGAGAGTATTCAATACCCTTACGCGAAGCAAAGAGGAGTTTGTTCCCATCAATCCCGGTGAGGTACGCATGTACGCCTGCGGTCCCACCGTGTACAACCTCATCCATATCGGAAACTCCCGTCCGCTTATCGTCTTTGACGTTCTGCGCCGGTATTTTGAGTTCCGCGACTACAAGGTGACATTCGTTCAGAACTTCACCGACATCGACGACAAGATCATCAACCGCGCCAACGACGAGGGTACCGATTACAAGACCATCTCGGAGCGCTACATTGAGGAATTCTGGAAGGATGCCAAGGGGCTGGGCGTCAAGCCTGCAACCATCCATCCCAAGGCTACCGAAAACATTGACGAGATCATCAGCATCATTTCCGGCCTGATCGAGAAGGGTCATGCCTACGAATCGGGCGGGGATGTCTATTTTGCAACCTCCAGCTTTGAGGAGTACGGCAAGCTGTCCCGCATTCCGCTGTCTGACCTTCTGGACGGAGCCAGCGAGCGAGTGGATGATCTGGGACTCAAGAGAGAAAGCACCGACTTTGCTCTGTGGAAGAACTCCAAGCCCGGCGAGCCCAGCTGGGAGTCTCCCTGGGGCAACGGTCGTCCCGGCTGGCACATCGAGTGCTCGGCCATGTGCCGCCGCTTCCTCGGCGAGACCCTTGATATCCACTGCGGCGGTCAGGATCTTATCTTCCCCCACCACGAAAACGAGATAGCCCAGTCCGAGTGCTGCAACGGTGTGCCGTTTGCAAGATACTGGATGCACAACGGTTTCATTACAGTAGACAACGAGAAGATGAGCAAGTCGCTCAACAACTTCTTCACCGTTCGCGACGTTGCCGATAAGTACGGCTATGAGCCCATCCGCATGATGATTCTCGGCTGCCATTACCGCAGCCCTCTCAACTACTCGGTGGACGTCATTGAGCAGAGCAAGGCTGCGCTCAAGCGCATGTACACCTGCCGCGAGAACCTTGAGTTCCTGCTCAAAGCCGCAGAGGATACCGATGGCTTTGCTGACGGCGAAGAGATTCTTGCAAACGAGCTGACCGCGCATCGGGCCCGCTTTATTGAGGCAATGGACGACGACCTCAACACAGCCGGAGCTATCTCCTGCATCTTTGACCTCGTCCGCGATGCCAACACCTACTGCGGCGCTGCTTCCGGTGCTTCCGGTGCTCTTGTCAAGCACGCTCTTGACCTGCTCAACGAGCTGACCGGTGTGCTGGGACTGCTCTACGTCCGCGACGAAGGCGGTCTGGATGCCGAAATCGAGGCACTTATTGAAAAGCGTCAGCAGGCCCGCAAGGAGAAGAATTTTGCCGAAGCCGACCGCATCCGCGATGAACTCAAGGCACAGGGCATCGTTCTTGAAGATACTCCTCAGGGTGTCAAGTGGCACAAAGAGTAATACAGAGATACAAAGCGGGGCTGCCGTAATGAACGACAGCCCCGATTACTACTGTTATAGAAACGGAATAATGCTGATTGCCAACAGGCTGGCTGACAAAAGCTTTCGGATGGTCTTGTTCATCTTACCGGAGGAAAGCGCAGCCTTAAACCCGGATTTACGAAACAGCTTATTTGGAATCAGAATGATAATTGCTTTCGCCTGAAAAGAAAAATCCGAGCGCTGACCGATTGGTCAACGCCCGGCAAAAAGAAAAGGGGGGTGTAAGCAATTTCAGGCCAATGCAGATGGTTATTGGGTATCACGATCCGGCTGCTGCATATGATTGGCAGATGCACATGCGTAGTATCCAGAAATCGGAGGAGAACCAACCGGAGCGTGAAAAGCGCGCATTGGCGATATGTAAACGCCGACAGGACTGCGTTGCAGTTTATCAGCGGCGGGAACGACCCGTGGGGGTAAAAGTGGTGGATGCTGACGACTTGTTCTCGATTCTTTTACCTGCCGGGGAATCCGGGATTCCATGGCGTTTTGCTGATCTGATCAGCGCAGGCGTGGTTTACTGGTTGTCGGTGTCGTCGATGGTCTTGTAGAGCTTGTAGCGAACAAGAACGCTTTCGTCGTCGATGCTGTCGCAGACAAGAGAGGCGTCATTGACGATACCGCCGTCAATCAGCTGGGAAAGACCAATCAGCTGACAGAGCTTGCTCTTGAGGTTGAGCTTGTCGCCCTCTTTGGTTACCAGATAAATGTTGCCTTTGCAGGAATCGATAAGCTTGAGAAAATCGTTTACATCAATGTTGCTGAGTGACCATACTGTACTCATTAAGAATCATCCTTTCTGAATGAAAGCATAAAAAATACAGTCGTCAGTTTGTGAGGAGTTTTGTTTTGGAAGTCTTGCTTCGGAAGCTTTGCTTCGGAAGCTTCGCTTCTCCTCAACCACCGAAGTCATTATACCATACCTTTGGTAAATGTCAACAGTAAATTCAGCGGTGCTTTGTGATATGCGACGATAAACGCAGCTCTATGCACAAACTAAAAAGGCGTGTTTTTGTGCAATATGCAATAATTGTTAGATAATTAACAATGATGCGCCGCCCCATGACTTGTGCAAATAATCAATTACACGGGGATTGTGCAGTGACAAATATGTATGTCGTGCCATATTTTGATTTGTTCTCTTTGTCATTCGAACAAATGACAGAAGACAAAAAATTTGGAGGTTGTCTGTTTATGGTTTCCATTAAAAAAGTCCGGGTTCTCAGCACGGTTTCCAGCGTGTTCATTGCCGTCATCATGCTTGCCGGTATGGTGGTCTATGCCACGCTGCCATGGCTGGTGCGCAGATATGTTGAGGCGGCAGGTGTGAAGCTTGCGCCTAACAGCTATGAAGTCATTCTCTCCCTGCTCTACTGCGTCGGCATTCCGGTGCTGGCTCTGTTGGGACTGGCTCTGCTGCTGACGGTCAATATTTCCCGCGGCAGGGCATTTGTGCTGCAGAATGCTCGCTGCCTGAGCTTTATCAGTCTGTGCTCGCTGGTTATCGGACTCATGTTTTTTGTGGCAATGTTTTTTCTCAGCTCCATTTTCCCCATTATTATAGCCACCATCTTTGTGCTGATGGCTATTCTCACAAAGGTCTTTGCCGACCTTTTCCGCACAGCTATACACTACAAGGAAGAAAACGAGCTGACTATTTAGGAGGGAAGGAAGAAAATGCCTATTATTGTCAATCTGGATGTGATGATGGCCAAGCGCAAGGTGGGCGTTTCTGAGCTTGCCTCCCGTGTAGGCATCACACTTTCGAATCTGTCCATTCTCAAAAATAATCGTGCCAAGGCTATTCGCTTTTCCACCCTCTGCGCTATATGCGCGGAGCTTGACTGTCAGCCGGGTGATATTCTTGAGTATGTGCCTGACGAGGAGTATGACGGAGAACTGATACTGGAAGAATGAGGCGGGCGACGAGCCGGATTTTTGATTTGTCAACAGAAAAAGGAGACAGTTGCGATGATAGAGATCACATACCCCGAAATGATTGCCGCTATCAGCCTCATATGGCTGCTGGTCAGAGGAGTTGTCTGGATAAGAGAGCGTAGGATAGACTGGAAACGCGAACTCCGGCTGCTGCTGGTGTACATTTGCGTCATAGTGGTCGCACGGTTCACATTTTTCCCGTTTGCCAAGGCAGACGGCAGGATTCAGCCGCTTGTTTTTAACACAGCCAATGCGTTTCCTTTCAGGATCAATCTCGTGCCGTTTGTCAATCTGACGGACTACGCAGAAAAGAGCGATGCCATTCTTAACTTCGTGGGCAACACTGCAATGTTCATCCCGATAGGCATCGTCTGGCCCATCGTATATAAAAAGCTGAATACCCACACAAAGGTTATCGCTGCCGGGGTGGGTTTTTCGCTGTTCATTGAAATACTTCAGCTGCCGTTTTTTGACAGGGTATCGGATATAGACGACCTTATCCTGAACTCGCTGGGGTTTCTGCTCGGCTATGGGATCTATGTTACGGTAAAAAAGCTGGTCGACAGATGCCGCGCAGGCTCGCCGGTCGGGTATAATACTAATTCCAAATAAATAAGTTAATTCAAAATGGGCTGTCGCAGATCTTGCTTTCTGCGACAGCCCTCTTTTATCATTTTTCAATGCCAAAACAGCGGGTTGAGAGTATAGACTGTCAACCCGCTGTTATTTTAACGTGTTAAATTACTGTTTGTAAAGAGTACGGCTTACAGGCGAACGATGATCTCGTTGGTCTCCTTGAGCTGGTCGGCGGGAATGAAGCCGTCAGCCATAGGAACACCGTTGAGCAGGCACTCGGACACGCCGGACTGCTTGCCGTTGGGGTTCTCGATGGTGATGTTCAGCTTGCTACCGCGGAAGCTCTTGGTGATCTCCACCTTGTCCCATGTAGAAGAAATAGCGGGAGCAATACGCAGACCGTCGGCATCAGGACGCATACCGAGGATACCCTCAACACAGCCAACCATAACGGTAGAGGCGGTGCCGGTCAGCCAGTGAACGTGAGCACGGCCCTCATAGGAAGTCGGAGGCCAAG
>JAZUOR010000004.1:0-4968 GCA_045604745.1 Acutalibacteraceae bacterium
CAGCTGCATGACCAGTTCTTCCTTTGTATCGCAGTGCCGCGCTATTTCCTCAAACTGCTTCTGATAATTCAGGAAAAAGCGATCGACAACCTTCTGGAACAATTCTTCCTTGGACTTTAAATAGTGGTAGAACATTCCGACCTCGCCGCCGACTCGGTCAAGAATCATCCTCACGGAGGTGGCTTCATATCCGTTTTCAAAAAACAGCTGCATGGCGGTGCTGATTATTTCATCACGTTTTCCGCCCTCAAGTACAGGCTTTCTCGGCATATTTATCTCCCTTTGCGTTTATTAACAGAACGATGTTCCGTTAATAAAATAGCATGCTATTCGGATTATGTCAAGATATATACAGAAAAGCCTCCATTGCACTGCCGTTGTGCAATTGCTAAAGCCTATATGACAGGGTTCCGGCACATAAAATACACCCGTACCACCTCGGTGGCAGAGCGACAACGGCTGTGATTACAGATTGTCCTGCGACAAGAATAAAAGATAAAACCAAAGGCAAGTCACCGACGGTGGCTTGCCTTTGTGCGTTTCATCCCCGAAAAAGTGTCACTTGAGCCCTGACGCATTGCAATCTGAAAATCCAATGTTAAAATATAACTACAAGAGAGTAAAGGACGAATGCCATGAAATATATCATACAGAAGATAACTGACGGTGAGGACGAACTCATCCTGCGATATCAGAATGTAACAGAGGAAGTTGAGCAGGCGTTGAGGTTTATGTCCAGGCCGCAGCAAAAGCTGCTTGGAACAAAGGATGGTAAGAAAACGGTCATAGATTTCGGAAGTATTCTTTACGCCGAAAGCGTGGACGGAAAATGCTTTGTTTACACCGATAGCGATGTGTTCGGCGTGGAGTACACACTGATCCAACTGGAGCAGATACTGAGTGATGTCAACTTCTTTCGCTGCAGCAAGTCAATGATAATCAACATAGACAAGGTAAGGCAGCTCAAGAGTCTTGCGTCCAACCGCATTGATGCCACAATGTGCAGCGGTGAACACATAATGATTTCCAGAACCTACGCATCAGACTTCAGAAAGCGTCTTAAGGGGGGTGAGCTGTGATGAGTAAGAGAATGCGTGAATTTATAGAGCAGTATCTGACACGCAAGATCGGTGTTGAGATAAAATGCTGTGTGATGTTTTTTATGATACTCTGTTATTACAGCGGTTACAAACTGATCGGAGGCACGCAGGACGCAAATATCATACACATGCTTGAAATGGTGCTGCTGGCATATCTCCTCGGTTGGATACAAGCCCTGATCGGTTCCGATTTTGACGAGGTAGACAAACTCAGCATAAAGGATTGGGCTGTGGTTCTTGCGGGAACAGCAATATACACCATTGCATCATTTATATTCGGGTGGTTTGAAGCAAATCTGTTAGTTGCAGCACTGTTCGCAGTATATATGATTGTTGCCTATCTGGGCATATTTCTTATCTACAAGATAAAGCGAGCCATTGACGCAAAGCTGCTGAACGATGACCTCAGACAATTTCAGCAGAGAGACAAAAACATATAGGGAGAGATACAAATGAAAACAAAGGACATGAACATTAAGCTGTTTCTTATTGCTGCATTCGGGCATCTGCTCTGCTGGGCAGGCGGAGATCTGCTGCTGTATTTTGTTCCAAACGGCCCTCTTGACACCATGCAGCTTTTTGGTTATGAAAAGACCGTAGAAATGCTTGAGGGAGCAAATCCCATACAGTTCACAGTATCAGGCGTGGTCGGCACAATCGCTATGATGCTTGCCTTGCTTGGATACTATCAGATTTATCAGTTCCTCAAACCCGTTTCAAAGGGCGCCGCAAATGTAACTCTCGCAGGTGCACTGCTGACCACTATTCCCGGTGCTGTCATGCACTTTACCTGCACCTCGATGCTCTGGTATTTTGTCAGATCGGGAGCAACAAAGGAAGCCCATGACATTATGCTTGCATTCTTCACCGAAACAATGGCCACCACCGTGATGTGCAATGCAGGTGTAATGATGGTCTGTATCGCACTGCTTGTCACCGTAGCAAAAGGCAAGACCTGTCTGCCCAAGTGGTCGTGCCTTGTGAACACCATTCCCTTGACCGTTGTTGCCGGCGTTGCTCTTGCAGGTATGGGTGCAATGAATGTCGGCAGTGCACTGATGTTCCTTGGACTGTATTTTTGCATAAGAAAGTACGGCAAAGAGAATGCAGTATGATATAATTGAGATTATGGGTGCAAATTAACAAAGAAGAGCGGCGGCAAATGCTTAGTACCGTCGCTCTTCTTTATCTGTCTGAAATTCAGTGACGTGTGTTTATCGTGCAAAGCCGGATATACCTCGTTTCCGGATGTTTTGTTTTGCAGTTTCTACGATATTCCAAAGCAGACCGGTGCCCCAAAAACGCAATTAAATAAGTTGATAAAGCACCGAAAAAACGTTATAATTGTTGCGGAGGGGATTGAATGAAGGAGAAACTGGCGGCCATGCCGGTTACGTTTGCAATAATGCTGACATGGCTCGCAGTGTGGCTGCTTGCTTTGTCAAACAATCAGGTTGCGTCTGCGTTATGCGGCAACGGAATTGCTCTGATGGGTTATGAGTACTACCGTTTTCTGACAGCAATTTTAGTGCACGTCAATATCGTTCACTTGCTGGTCAATGCTGCGGCTGTGTTCTGGATCGGATATCTATATGAACGCAGAATTGGCAGTCTGAAATTTCTGGCAGTCGGTGCCATATGTGCGGTTCTTGCAGAGATTGTTTTTCTCTGCATTTTCCGTCATGCGGAAGGTAATATCGGCGGCTCGGTGCTCAATTATGCCCTGTGCGGCTTTGCGCTGACGCTGCAAAGGCTTATTCCGGATTTTCCTGAAATGAAATTTGGCACATGGAGCGGAAACTGGCTGATCATCTACCTGATAGCTGCCAATATCCCGCTGCTGCCGTTTGTGAGCATAACCACACTTGTCATACACACAATAGCTTTTATCTTCGGTGTTGTTGCTGCGCTGACATGCTGTTTGTCCGGAATGCGGAAATAAATACATATTCCGACAGGGCTGCCGCAGAGATCGTGTTCTGCGGCAGCCCTGTATAGAATGAATATGATATGACGTTCCTGCAGCAGAACGAAAAATCAGGTTTGAAAGTGAGATACCGGTATGGATATAATACAGACGTTTTACAACAACATGGCTTCTCAATATGATAAGCTGTTTTTTGATTGGCAGTCCGCAACGCATGAACAGGCGGAAATTCTGAACAGACTTTTTCGGGAAAATGGCTTTGATACATCGGCAGCGATCCTTGACTGTGCCTGCGGAATAGGAACGCAGGCCATTGGACTTGCTTCCCTTGGTTATTCTGTGACTGCCTCAGATATAAGCGACGCGGAAATCGCAGAAGCAAAGGCAAGAGCTGCGAGCAATCATGTGAAGATCCGGTTTGAACATGCGGACTTCTGCGCGTTATCGGAAACATTCTCAGAACGGTTTTCCGTTGTGATCTGCATGGATAATGCGCTGCCGCATATGCTGTCGGAGAACGCACTGAGAAAAGCGATCATGAGCATCACAGGACAAATCGTGACCGGCGGCATATTTATTGCCAGCATCAGAGATTACGATGCGCTGCTTGCAGAAAAACCGGCATATTCTCCGCCATATGTTCATAAGACCGAAAAGGGACAAAGAGTGTCCTTCCAGACGTGGGAATGGAAGGATGACCGGTACAAACTGACGCAGTACATCATTGATGATGAAGATGCGCTGCAGATAAGCAGATTTGACTGCGAATACAGGGCGACTCGCAGAGAGGAGCTGACCAACCTGCTCATCGCCGCCGGCTGCAGCAAAGTGGAATGGAAATTTCCCGAAGAAACGGGCTTCTATCAGCCGATTGTAATTGCGAAAAAATAACGCTGTCGGGAGATATCACCGGATTCAGCATGCTGCGGACGAAAAGCGGTAAAGTCTATCGTTTTACCAGTCGCGCCATTCCTCGGTGATGTCGTCTGAAGCGTCGGTGAGTCCGCACTCGACTGCGCTGTATTGAATAATTTCCCATATAGCTTCCCGCTCGCCGGTTTCAATAAGTGCATAGTCGGTGGATTCGTTGAGCCTGTTAAGAGCAAGCACGAGTTTTTTCACTTGCTTCATGATTGCAGCGTTTGCAGGCTTTCTCATAGACGAAAGCTTTCTGAGGTATGTATATATCAGTCTTTCGCATTTCCTGATATGCCTCTTGCCGTAATCCTCTGCGCCGAATTCAGATACTATCTCAAGCATGGGGCTGACAACAGTCTCTTTGGTCTGGGCAACATATTTTGTTATGTCCATATTACGAAGCCTCCTTAGTTATCACAAATCAATATAGATAAAACAGCGGCGGAAAATAAGTTCCGCCGCTGCAGTTTATGTGTCCCTGTATATTACTGTTCGGCTTCAAAAGCGTCCTTGCCGAGGCCGCAGACGGGGCAGACCCAATCGGCAGGCACATCCTCCCATGCAGTGCCGGGAGCTACTCCGTTGTCGGGATCGCCAACGGCGGGATCGTATTCATAGCCGCAGGGGCAAACGTATTTTTTCATATCAGTTACCTCACTTAATTCTTTAGTTAAAAATATCGTCTCCATAGATTCCGATAATATGCTCGCTTTCTTCAAACAGTGAATCAAGAAGAGCTCGGATGTTTTTCTCGCTGATTTGCTCAACAAAAAGGAATGGCAAACCAGGCTTAAGAAACGGGAGATTATCTTTGTGCATCAGGTGTTTGATATTATCTGGGGTGGCAACAACAAAAGAATATTGTTTGCCGGTCTCCGTCTGCACAAGAACATCGAGATTATCATTGTCCTGGTCAATATTGTCCAGGACGGTGGGGAAGGTGATGTTGTATATCATTGGAGCTTCGCTTTACCTTCCGCCCATCATTATCTCGGAGATTACATCAAGAACCTTCTGATGGCA
>JAZUOR010000005.1:0-2953 GCA_045604745.1 Acutalibacteraceae bacterium
GCTTGAAGGAATTCGAATCCCCGACCTTCCGCTTAGGAGGCGGACGCTCTATCCTGCTGAGCTACAAGCGCATATACGATACAATTCGAACAGATTACCATTTGCCTTTTCTCAAAGGCGAGCGTTAAAACACTCACTTAGGAGGCGGACCCTCTATCCTGGTGAGGTACGGGAGCGGATGTTCGTTTTTGCACAGTGTAGTTATTATACATCAATCGGGATTGCTTGTCAATTGGAACAATGCTGCTCTCAGGCGGTTTACACGGCATTGTACCGAAACGCGGCAGGACTGGTATGCCATAATGTGCATGCCAGTCCTGTTGTCGTGCTATCGCTATTGTATATCAGGTCAGCGCAGACGGACTATTCCGTCGGTCAGACCGACCTCCTTGGCTGCCAGCAGCAGGCGGTCGTGGCATGTGAACATGATGACCTGCCCCAGTCGGCCGGCTTCGTTTTCCTTGCCGATGTAGGCAAGAGCGCCGGTCATTCGCTTGTCGTCAAACTGGGCGAAGGCATCGTCAAGCATGATGGGGAGATTTTCCTCGGTCAGTATGCCGGAGATGGCGAGTCGCAGTGCCAGATAAAGCTGATCCACCGTGCCGGCGCTGAGATTGAAGCAGCTGCGTATGCTGCCGCCCGGTTCGGAAACAGAGGGGACAAGGCTTTCGGACACTACCACAGAGGGATACTTTCCGCCGGTCAGCTCGCCTACGATTTTTCCGGCTCGGTAGTTTATCATGGGGCCGAAGTCCTTCTGCATGGACTCAAAAGCAGTGTTCAGAGCGTCGGAGGCCTCCTGCAGAGCGGCGTACTCAAACTCGTACTTGTCGATGCGGCCGGTGAGAGTGCGGATGTTGTCGTTTATCTTGTTGAACTCCTGCGGGTCGGAGTTGAGCATTTCCAGAGCCGTTTCCTTCTGGACGAGCTCGGTCCTGACCGACTCCAGCTCGGCACGGCAGTCCTCGATGTTTTCGGCAAGCTGGTTGTCTATCTGAGGCGGAGTGTCGCTGCCCAGCTTTTCGCTCAGCAGCTGCTCCTCAAGAGCCAGCTCGTCGGGATCGCGTCCGGCGACAAGAACCTCAAAGGACTCCTTTTCGGAATTGTAACGGGCTTCCAGTGCTGCGTGATCGCTCTGGGCGCGGCCCAGCGTGTTGATAACGTGGAGCACATCGGCATCGCGGTCAACCGCCATATAGGGATATATGCGGTCCTTGAGCCGCTGCATGCTTGCCTCAAGCTCCTCGCGTTCGGCGGCAATGTCGTTGAGAACTGCGTCCTTTTCACGCTCGATCTCGTTTATGCGTACACGCTCGTCGCTCATGCGCTGCAGCACGTGCTCCAGCTGATCGACCGTTGCCACACCCATTTCGTCGAGAACGGGACGCATGGAATGGTTGATGGAGCGCAGACCGTCGTTTATGTTCTGCAGCTCAATGCTTTCCTTGGGTGCTCCGTCAAGGCTGAAGCCGTTTTTCTGGGCGTAAACATATGCTCCGGTGAGCAGTGCGACCAGACCGCACAGCCAGAAGAAGAGCGAGCTGATAAAGCCAAGCATAAAGAAGATGACGGCAACCGCTGCGGCAACGATGACCACAGTCTGCAGGGAAAGACGGTTTTTGGCGGCCTTTCCGTTCTCACGCTCCATTTCGCGCTCAAGGACTTCCTTGCGCTTGACCAGCGGCGTGTATTCTGTGATGGCATCGGTGATCTGCTGCGCGTTGCGCTTTATTACACGCAGACGACTGGAGGATGTGCGGTCAGTGCCGCGCAGACGTTCCTCAATAGATGCCAGCTGCTCCTGCTTGGTCCTGACCACGGCACACTGGCTGTTGTAGCGGTCAAGATCCTCACGGGCTTCCTCTATGAATTCCTGACTGATGCTGCCCTCGGAGAACATGGCCTCATGCAGCTTGTCGTATTTTTCCTTGACGGCATTCAGCTGCTCGCGGCGGGCGGAGATATCCCTCAGCTCGGCAAGACGGCGGTATTCGTTCTGCACGCTGTCGCTGCGGATCATGACCTCCAGCTCGTCCTCAAGGCGTGCCTTGCGGCTGGTAAGGCGGGTGACGTCGTCGCGCAGGGTCTCTGCCTCGGTGACCCGCTGTCCGATGACCGAACGCTGATCCAGCAGCTCCTGACGCTGCTTTTCCAGAGCGGGAATGATCGCGTTTGCGCGGCGTGAACGCAGAGTGGCGGAAGCGTCCGCAAGGCGCTCGGCAATCTCGGTGTGGGAGGCAGTTTCGTCTCCGGCGGTGGCAAGATTGGTCAGCCGTGCGAGTATTTCATGGTTGCTTCCGTTGATGGGAGTGCCGGCCTGTCCGATGAATACAGTGTTGACAAAGCTTTCTCTGTTGATGCCCAGCAGATAGGTGCCCGGCTCGGTGTTCTGGGGAAGATCCACCATTTCGCCGGAGGTCTTGCACCACAGCTCGGTCTTGTCAGCGGCCTTGGTCACACCGAACTGGCGGGTGAGAACATACTCACGTTCGTCACATTCCATGCTGAGCACGCCGCTCATGCGTCCGCCCGACCATGGGTCGTAACGGTGGCGCTGCTCGCCCTTGCCCACACCGTACAGCATGGCAAGCACGAAGGACATTACAGTGGATTTTCCGGCTTCGTTTTCGCCGTAAATAATATTGACTCCGTCCACCGGGGTGATTTTCACGCCCCTCAGCTTACCGAAGCTTTTTATGTATATCTCAGTAATCCTCACTGATGCGCACCTCCCCGTCAAAGGCTCTCAGGCCGTAGAGCAGAGCCCGCTCATAGCGCAGGCGGTTGGCCTCATCTTTCTCCATGCGGCTGACGATGGTGCGCACAAAAGCCCCTCTCAGGCTGGTGTCCTTCATCAGCGCGTCAAGGTCAAGCTCGGTGGTGGTCATGTCGGTCACACGGGCGTAGTGTACGTCTTCCATCAGCAGGCGTGCGATGGCCTGCGAGTCGGGCA
>JAZUOR010000006.1:0-8618 GCA_045604745.1 Acutalibacteraceae bacterium
ACCACTCCGTCCGAACCGACCACTCCGTCCGAACCTTCCACTCCATCCGAACCGACCACTCCGTCCGAACCGACCACTCCGTCTGAGCCGACAACTCCGTCTGAGCCAACCGACCCGACCGAGCCGTCCATTCCCGGCACCCACTTCTACACCCTATCGACTCTTATGTATGATGACGGCACCACGAAAGTGAGTCTGTCCCAGAGCGCGCTGCTCTCCGGCTATACAAATCTGCCGCTGGTCATCAACACCTCAGTGACCGCCAGCAACGGTCAGGTGTTTACCTTCAGCTTCACGGTCACCGAGGACAACGTGGCTGAATACGCCTACAAAACGGTTCCCGCGACAGGCGGCTCCGACGGCGAGTACAGCAGCTCGAACATATATGCTGTCATGATGGTCGTTGACTCCGGATATTAAAGACAGTAATATTAAAGATAGTATCTGATAAAAAAAGTATTCACACAACAGCAAAGCCGCCCGCTTCCATCCGGAAGCAGGCGGCTTTAGGCATTCGGTCAAAAAGCGCATCCCGCGGCGCAGGGTGCATGATTATCGGCTGCCGGAGGAGCTGTCCTGATCGGCACTGAGGGGAATATCATAGATCTGGCTGTAGGATTCGATCTCGTCGGCATTGTATGCCGCTGCGGGGATAAGGCCCGTGCACTCCATGCCCGATGCCACGCAGAACCGGTCGTCGAATATCTCACGTCCGTCTGCCGGGTCGGTGGGAAGCTTGATGCGGGGCAGGTCGATTTCCGGCTTTATTGCCGGTCTCTTGTCATGCATTATTCATCACCCGATGATATTCTGTGCCGCAGGGCGGCGAAATATGCATGTTTGTGCAGGTGATTTATCCCAGATGCCAGCCGGCGGTCTGGTCGGTGAGCTGCTCCCAGCCGGTGCAGTAACAGCCGGGGCTGCGCGGTGCGGTTATTTCAAGATTGACGCAGCCGTCAAAGGCGTTTGAGGCAATTTTTTCCACGCTGTCCGGAATCACAAGGGAGGTAAGACCGGTGCAGCCGGCAAAGGCATATTCGCCTATGACCTCCACGCCGTCCGGAATGACGACCTCGCGAAGGCTGTACGAGCGGAAAAACGTGCCCCGGTCGATTTCCTTCAGTCCCTCCGGCAGAGTTACCCTGTACAGCGCGGGACAGTCGCAGAAGGCGTACTCCTCAATGTATTCCACCGAGTCGGGTACGGTGATGGTGCGGGCGTGCCGGTTTTCCTGAAAGGCGCCGAAGTTGATGCCGGTGACCGGCTGTCCCTTGTGTTCGGAGGGAATAACCACGTCGGCCTCCGTGCCACGGTATTTTGATATCTTCCAGCCCTCGGTGGGCAGGGAGAGAAAGCCGTCCGAATCCACAAAGACATAATCGGGCCCGATGACCGGCCACAGCGCAATGAGGGCTATTATCACCACAGCGGCTGCGGAGGCGATGATTTTTGTCCTCTTTGAGGCAAGGCCATGCTTCATGTACTGGTCGTGCTGCTTTGAAACGCTCACCTGCGGGTTGCCGGTGGGCGAATTGAACATAGGCATACCGGTTCCTCCTTGTTATTTAATTGATGGCTGGCGCAGCTTCAGTCGCCCACAACGATATAGTTGAACGCTATGCGGTCGATTATCCAGTCGCAGTAGCGGCCGTCCATCACCATTGCGTAGCCGGGACGGCGGCCGTATTCGTCGGTGCCGTCATATACATCGGGGTCGTGGACAAAATACTTGACCGAATCGCCCCGCTTCCAGTAGCCGTATATGACAAAGCAGTGTCCCGACTGGTCAACGGCGGCCTCGCTCATCTGGCTGAGTATGATTTTTCCGCTGTCAAGATAGGGCAGCTTATCTTCACTGACATCCACCAGCTCATGAGGCACGCCGTTCTGTTCAAGGCACTCGTCCACCTGCCATGTGTACCAGCCGTCCGTATTGTCGGGCAGATAACGGTCGCGCATCTCCTCAACGGTGACGGTGGTGTGCTCGTCGTACCATCTGGTCGCCATCATGGTGATGGTGGGCATGCAGTTGACGTAGGAATAAGGGCCGGTGCCGTGCTGGGTGTAATACCATTCATAATCACGGTCGCTGCGCACCACGGTGGGCTCCTCGCTGCAGATGCCCTGAGTGCGTGCCATGATATCCACCATGGACAGTGCAAGCATGGCATCGCGATAGGTCACAGGGGCATATTCCGGCCACTCGACCACGCTGGCGTTTCTGCACGTTCCCAGAAAATTTCTCACAAAGTCCGGCAGCTCCCACCGTCCGGGCGTGTACTCTTCGGCAAAAAGGTAGCTCTTGGGGAAATCGGGCATGATCCCCAGCCAGCTTGCCTTGATGCAGTCCTCGTCCCCGGTGTCGATCATCCATTCGCTGTAGGATTGGTCAACATTGACCGGACCGTACATGCTCTCGTACAGCTCCACAAAGGTCTGTGCGCACTCAAGACGTATGGCCTCGTGCGGCTGTCCGGAGCTTTCCTCCGCCAGCATGCTGTCGCACAGGCGCACCAGCAATCCGGAGGACTGCTGCCATTCCTCGTCGGGATAGAAGCCCACCAGAGCAAACTCCCTGATGGTCTGCAGCAGCTCGGCACGCTCAAAGCCCTCTGTGCCGCATCCGCAGGCGTCGTAATAGACGGCGGACAGCAGACCTGCTGCGGCATAGGCAAGGTCAAAGCAGTCTGCGCTTTCGTTTTCGTAAAGTGCCGGCAGCTCAATGAGCCCCAGCACCATTGCCTTGCGCAGCAGCTCGTCGTATTCGGCGGTGGCGGCAAAGCGGGAGATGTCCGGCACGATGCCGCTGAGCTGCTGGTAGTAATTCACATACAGCTCCATCAGCGCAGCAACGCTCAGCTGCTCGTCCAGACGGGAAAGGTCAAAATCCACACCGTTGGCGGTCAGCTCCAGCCACGCGGCGGTCAGCCGGCTGTCTCCGGGTGCGGTCAGCTCAAAGGGCGCTGGCAGCGTCGTCGGGCCGAAGTAGGGTATGTATATCTCGCTGAGCTCTATTTCTCCCTCCGGAGAGCACAGGATGCGGGAGTGCAGATAATAGCTGCCGTCACGCACATCCAGCTCATGCTCAAGGGAGAAGATGTCCCGTCCCTCGTTGGCGGTTTCCAGCAGAGCGGTCACCGGACGGTAGTATTCCGCCAGCTGGATGTTGACCTCCTCCGCTGAGGGCGAATGGGTGATCAGCGGCGTTTCTGCGGCATCGGTGCCGCTTGCAAGCTCCGGACGATACCACTCCTGAGCCTTTGCGCAGCCGCTGACAAAGCCGTTGCAGCCGTCGCAGGCGCACAGCAGCAGACACAGCAGGCTGCCGAAAACAAACATGACAAGCCGTCCTCTGAGAGAACGGACGCGGGATTCATTCATAAAAGCTCCTCCGTTGCGGGAAATGTCGGATACTGTCACATTCTGATTATACAGCCTGCCGCCGCAGGTTTCAAGAGTGAGAACCTACCGGTGGCCTGACTTGCACGACAGGCTGCATAACGGATGCCCCATCGGAAAGACAAAAAACAAAGGGCAGGGAGAACGCATCTCCCTGCCCTTCTGCAATCAGTTAAGGCTGTATGCAGACTGCAAATCAGTCTTCGGTAATCTCGCGTGCAACCTCCTGAGCCTGAACCTCAGGGTCGAAGTTGTACATAGGCTCGATATCCTCGCCCTTCTTGTTTCTTCTCAGATAGTTGGCAGTGATCTTGACAACCAGCGGAGAAAGGGCAAGCACACCGATAAGGTTGGGGATCATCATAAGACCGTTGAAGGTGTCGGAGATGTCCCATGCAAGGGAAGAGGTGAGCACAGCGCCGAAGATGACGGTGCACACATGGATGATGCGGAAGATAACGGTTGTCCTGGAGCCGAAGAGATACTCCCAGGCCTTTGAACCGTAGTGGGACCAGCCCAGAACGGTGGTGAAGGCGAAGAGGAACATGGCAACAGCGATGAACTTCTCGCCGATGCCGCCCCAGTG
Source organism: Acutalibacteraceae bacterium (assembly GCA_045604745.1). Taxonomy (GTDB): domain Bacteria; phylum Bacillota; class Clostridia; order Oscillospirales; family Acutalibacteraceae; genus SIG598. Next base: position 3,986 of record JAZUOR010000006.1, read on the forward strand.
GAACACGGTGTTGAATGCGCCGCCGACCAGAGTAGCATCGGTATAACCCTCAGCGATTTCACCGGTCAGAACGTTGAATACGCCGCCGTCAAGGCCGCCTGCGGTAAGAATGACAAGAGCGGTCATGGTGCAGACCACCATGGTGTCGGCGAATACCTCAAAGATGCCCCACATGCCCTGAGCAACGGGCTCCTTGATGTTGGAGTTGGAGTGAACCATAACGGAGGAACCGAGACCGGCCTCGTTGGAGAATACGCCGCGCTTGAAGCCCTGAGTGACGACCTTGCTGATAACAACGCCGATACCGCCGCCGACAAATGCCTCCGGGCAGAAGGCGTTGACGAAGATGGCCTTGAATGCAGGCAGAATGTTCATGTAGTTGATGCCGATGATGGCAAGGCTGCCGAAAACGAAAAGCACCACCATGAAGGGGACGATCTTTTCAGCAACACTGGCAATTCTCTTCAGTCCGCCCAGAGTAATAAGAGCGGTGAGAAGCATAACGACGGCACCGAGGATGATGTTATAAAGAGAAACACCGGAGAATACCTCAACAGAGGAAAGAGCGGTAACATCAAATGCCTGAGCCACGTTGGTAACGATCTTGTTGACCTGACCCATGCTTCCGATACCGAAGGAGGCGAGCATGGCAAAGATGCAGAAAAGAACAGCAAGGATCTTGCCGACATACTTCATGCCCTTCTTTTTGCCCAGACCGTCGGCGAGGTAGTACATGGCGCCGCCGGCCCACTCGCCGTTTTCATTCTTTCTGCGGTAATAGATACCAAGAACGTTTTCCGAATAGTTGGTCATCATGCCGAAGAATGCGGCTACCCACATCCAGAAAACAGCGCCTGCGCCGCCTATGCATATAGCGGAGGCAACACCGGCGATGTTGCCCGTTCCGACGGTTGCGGCAAGTGCGGTGCACAGAGCCTGAAAGGGAGAAATGGAACCCTTTTCCTTGCTGTGCTTGATGACGTCCTTCTTGAAAAGGCTGCCGAGGGTGTTCTTGAACCAAAGACCGATGTGCGTGACCTGGAAGAATCTGGTGAGTATGGTGACGATTATGCCCGTGCCGACAAGGAGTAGCAGACCGAAAGCGCCCCATACAACGCCGTTGATTTCGCCGTTGATGCTTTCAATTGTTTGCAAGATTTTGTCCATTGAAAATGAACCTCCTGAAAAGTATTTGTCAACCGAACAAAACATAAAAAAATCACCGCAGATCAGTCGGATAGCGGTGAAAAAGGCCACGGCACAACAAGGGTGTTCCGTGTGAATAATGATCTGTCCTTTTGCCTGAGAGATTGAGGTTTGACCCCTTGCCCCTTCGGCATCCGCGCAGAGCGGACTTCTCCAGATTGCTATCCGTCAGCAGTCCCCGTCACAATGACACCCGAGAGTATTACCCCTTTGGAAAGGCAAAAGCCTAATCTCCTGCTGATTTCATTTAGCTTTATTCAGTTTAACGAAGTAACAATACTACTTTTCGTCGTATAAGTCAAGGATTTTACAGGATTTTATGGAAAATATGCTCCGGGACCCTGTTTGTGCTCTGATGACCGAAGAAATTCCGAAAACCCCGTGTTCCATCTGTGACCTCTACCCCTGCTGCAGCCCGTACCATAGTCCGTCATTTTGCGGCGCGCGGCACTGCGCCGGACGACTACGACCTCATTCTCACCGGTGATCTCGGTTATGTGGGTTCGGAGCTGCTGCTGGAGCTGCTCACGCGCGACGGCATCGACATTTCCTCCCGCCATAACGACTGCGGGAAAATGATATTCCACCGCAAGGAGCAGGATGTCCATTCGGGCGGCTCCGGCTGCGGATGCTCGGCGAGTGTGCTGTGCGGGTGCATCCTGCCGCGCATGGTGTCGGGCGGGCTGAAACGGGTGCTGTTTGTCGCCACCGGCGCGCTCATGTCTCCCACGAGCTCTTTTCAGGGAGAGAGCATACCGGGCGTGGCTCACGCGGTGGAGCTGACGGCTGGCTGATGAACGGACGGGGAGCCGTGAAATATGCGAACAGAAAAGCAGGGCGGCTCATTGCGGGCCGCCCTGCTGCTGTCGTTATGATTGTTCCCAGAGAAGAACCTTGTACTCGATCGCTCCCAGCTGAATCTCGTCCATGACCATGAGCTCGGTGGAAGGAACCTCAACGTAGTAGACGCGTCGTACTTCGCTGCGGATGTCTGCGTTGCTGCCGGCGGGCGCACAGAACATCACCCGTCCGTCATTCTTATAGGAAACACAGATGCCGTTCCCGATCCTGAGGAAATTATCCGTGCGGTCGGGGTCAGGGATGATCGAGGTGAAAACGTTGTTCGCGGCGGTGATATATACATCAATATCGCCGTCCTCGCTGCGGACGAAGGTGGCGTAGGCTTCCTTGTAGTTGGGGCAGCCGAAGGTGATGTCGAGGCCGCCGTCGACGGGGACAGTCACGTCCACCAGTGCGTCCTTGCAGCTTATGGTGTATTCCGGCACCAGGCACAGCGCTCCGATTCCGCACAGCACCGCCAGCACCAGCACAGTGCTGATAATGACCTTTCTGAGATTGCGGATCTTCAGCTTGCGGGAAAAAGCTGTGAAGGACTTTTTCTCGTCAGTTGCGGGAACTTCCGGTACGGAGGTGTACGCCTCAAGCTGTGCGCGGCAGCCCTCGCAGGTTTCCAGATGCTCCGTTACCAGCGCGGTGGTATCCTCCGAGCATTCTCCGACGGCGTAGACCGCCAGCAGGTCTTTGATGATATTGCAGTTATTCTTCATTATCCAGCATCTCCTTTATCTTTGTTCTTGAGCGGAAATAGGTCACTCGTGCCCAGTTTTCGGTTTTGCCGAATATCTCGGCAATCTGTCTGAATGAAAGCTCACCCATCACCCGCAGAGTGAAGACCTCCTTGTAAGGTTCCTCTATCCGGTGGATGACCTTGAGTATCTCCATGCACGACTCGCTCTCGATCAGCCGGTCAATTACCTCCGGCTCATCATCCGGAATGAGCTCGTCGTCGGGCAGCCCGCCGCGTCCGGCGTGCCGCTGGCTGGTAAAAAAGGTGTTTTTGGCAATAGCGCACAGCCATGTGAGCATCTTCTGCTCCGGGTCGTATTTTCTGATATTCTTCAGGGCCTTGAAAAAGGTTTCCTGAGTGAGCTCCTCTGCAAGGTGCGCATCCTTTGTCAGAGATATGAGATAGCGGTACACGATGCCGTGGTATTTTTCATACACCGCCTCAAAGCTGTTATCCATCGTTATCCACCTCCTTTGGGTGTTTTCGCATGTTATACTCACGAACAGAGATTTCGTTACAGGGCTTCCGGAAAATAATTAAAAATTCTGCCGCAGATGGTGCTCTGCGGCAGAATGAGGTCAGTTTCATAATAGCGGAGAGGCGACGGTACGGGGGTCATTTCCAGTCCATGGTCTCACCGCAGCCCATGGCCGAGGTGATGGTGTGGCGCTGACCGAACAGGGTCATCTCACCGAAGCACAGGCCGTATTCGCGGTGGCGGTCGGTGCGCACGCTCATCAGCTTGACGCAGTCGGTGTGGGCAGCGATGACCGGCATATAGAGCTGTATGTGCCCGTCGGGCGTGGAAACATACCAGACGCTGTCCTCCTTCTGGATGGTCAGCCCCTCCGGACGGTAGGCCTTGCCGTTCACCACCATGGCGTTTTCGGCGGTGAACACGCCGCTGTCGGCAGCGCAGAGACCAAAGGTGGCGTCGCCGCACATGCCGCAGATGGAGATGCGGGAGTGCTCCTGCACTTTGCCGCCGTCGGAGCGCTCACGCTCCAGCCAGCCGATGGAGTCGGCAGCGTCAAGCTCGTAAACATCGGCTCCGATGACCACCTTGCCCGAAACGGGCATGCCGAACAGGCTGTGGCGCAGCAGGAAGCGGTTGTTCTTCTTGCCCACCGGCATGGAGGAAAAGAGCGAATCGCCGCCCACGTCCTGAGCCGTTACGTTTACGTAAAGGGAACGGACATCGTGAAAGTGGTTGAAATAGAGCCGGATATACCACTTGTCGGGTGCCCGGAGAAAATCAAGGGAAACGTCCTCGGAGCGGAAGACCACGTCGCCGGTGGCGGAGGAGACGGGCAGAATGATGCTGCCCATGCTGAAGGGGATGAGTCTTGTGCGGGAGCGCTCCAGAGGTTCGGTGCAGTCCAGCACAGTGACGCACACTGCGCCGCAGAAGCCGTAATCCAGAATGCCGATGGACAGCATGACGCGCTCGTTGCCAAAAACAAAGCAGTCTCTTTCGCGCAGGCGGAAAAGAGTCTCCGGCGGGTTGAGAGCGTCCCGGTTGTAGGTCAGCATCTCGCGGTTGGCCCAGCCGCATTTCATGGGCATGAGGCGGCTGTCGGGCAGCTTGCCTTCGCGGGTTATCTCGGTTGTTTCAACCGGCTGTGCAGCCGGGGAGAGGACAGTGTTTTCGCTCATGGGGATTCTCCTTTGAGGATGCGGGGTGATGTGTTCCGGCAGATTGCCGACAGTAATATTTTACCAGAGGTCCATTTGTCCGTCAATGGCAGTGTGAAAATAGAGGGAGGAACCCCGGCATATTTTCGCCGGCTGCTGATGTTCACGGCAGGAAAAAGCCCGGACGGGCAAAAGCCTGTCCGG
>JAZUOR010000007.1:0-5505 GCA_045604745.1 Acutalibacteraceae bacterium
AGTCATCCGCTGCAGAAACATTGATCTCAAAGCTGTCGGTCAGTTCTCCGTGAGCAGCTGTGATCTTCAGCTTGCCCTCGGCGGTGAGAGCAGTATCCTCAGCAGGTGTAATGGTAATGTCCTTGTCGGCAAACTCATCGGGAGTGAAGATATTGCTGCCGCCGCTGTTGTAGTGCAGCTTGACGGTAAGGCCGTCGAAGGACAGCTTTTCACCGACGGTGTACTCAAGCTTTTCGGGTTTTGTGTTGATGGAAATACCGCTTACATAATCATTTTCATTTAATGCTGAAACATTGATCTCAAAGCTTTCGGTCAGCTCTCCGTGAGCGATGGTGACCTTCTGCTTGCCCTCTGCGGTAAGAGCAGTTCCCTCAGCAGGTGTAACGGTGATATCCTTGTCGGCAAACTCATCGGGAGCAAATATATTGCTGCTGCCGTTGTTGTAGCTCAGTTTGACGGTAAGTCCGGCAAAGCTCAGCTCGTCGCCGACTGCGTACTCCAGCTTTTCGGGTTTGGTGTTGATGGAAAGGCCGGAGACAAAAATATTCTCGGAAGCTTTTTCCACATTGACCTCAAAGTCAGCGCTTTTTCTGCCGGCTGTGATGGTGATCTTCTGCTTTCCCTCTGCAGTCAGCTCGGTGCCGTCGGCAGGAGAAGCCTCAATTCCATAATCGTCAAAGCTGTTGAAGTTGACTATCTTGCTGTCTCCCCCACTGTACTCGATCTTGACCGTCAGACCGTCAAGCGACAGTCTGTCACCGGTTTTATATTCCGTATGTGCCGGTTCGGTGTGAATAAGGAGGTCGCTCACCTCGTTTGGAGCGTGAGTCGGCTTGCGCTGATCGCTTCCCAGTGCCTGAGCGGTCAGTCCGTTGGGGAGCATCAAACCGCACACAAGCATCAGAGCAAGTGTAAGTGAAAGCATTCTTCGAAATAATCTCATAGGCATTCTGTTCCTTTCTTTATCTTCCCGCTGTACGGGGTTATTTGCCTGCCGTCCGTTCGTTCCGGTGTCGGCTGCAGTGAGGATTATACATGGAGTCCGGCAGCACATCAATGCACAAATCATGGCTGTGTTTCCAATGCTTTACACAACGTTTCCGCGCGTTCTTTCACCTGCCGCTCAATAATCCGCAAAATCTCGCGCTATATCAGAACCGTACCGGTCATACAGTCAGATTCCGGATTTCGATTTAAGGAAAACCATACCGTTCGGCAGACCCGGCAGACATGCATATAAAGGACAACCATGCCGCTTGCCAAAGGCCGGTCTTCGCCATTCGGTCATTCAAACATTTCAGAAAAAAGGCGCCAGATGCTCTCCCCCGCCATCTGACACCTTTTCACAAAAACGGCCAGCGAACCAAGCCGGTCCACTGGCCTCGATAATCCTCAACGATCTATCTGGAACAAAAAGCCTTTGGCGTAACCCTCTATATCGGTGCTGTATTTCAGCTTCACGCCGTGTTTTTCCGCTATTCTTGCAGACACCGCCAGTCCAAGCCCGCTGCCCGTACCGCTTGTGCGTGATGCATTGCCGCATACAAAGGGCTCAAACAGCGTGGGAACAAGCTCATCGGGGATGACTTCGCCCGTGTCGGCAACGGTTATGTATATGCGCTGACCATCGGCGTGCACCTTAACAAGAACCTCACAGCCGCTGCGGTTGTGCCTGCAGGCATTGACCACAACATTATTCACCGCTCTGGTGAACTCTTTTTTGTCAAGTGAGCAGACGACCGGCTCGTCCGGAATATCAACCACCATCTCTATCCCTTTGCTTTCAAAATCTGAATAATTCATCGCCGCTGTGTCACGCACAAGTGTACAGACATTGACCTCATCCGGATTCAGCTCAAAATCCTCCGTACCCAGCTTTGAATATGCCGAAAGGGTGTCCACAAGTTCATTCATATGCCTGGTTTTCAGATAGATGATATCGCATATCTCTGCCTGCTCTCCGGGCTTTGTTTTTCCATCGCGAAGGGCGGCAGCAAAACCCTGCACCGAGGTCATCGGTGTTTTCAGGTCATGGGCAATGCAGGAATAGAGCATGTTCTGCTCTGCTGCACGACGCCTGCTTTCTTCCTCTACCGCTTTGCGGACAAGGCGGTAGAATATCAGGGCACCGACCGCTAATATGAGTACTGACATCAGGATTGCTGCAGCTGTCATCAGCAGAACCGCAGCCGGTCCGGGATTCATCTCAAACTCCGGAAGAATCACACGCTCCATTATGATGTCAAAAACAAAGCTCGATATCGATTCTGCAGCAGAAATACCGACAATGCAAATCAGAAAATATCTGATTATTTTTTTCCTCAGTTTATCCATGATTCTCCAATCTGTAGCCCAGACCGCGAATGGTCTTTATGTATTCGGCGCCGGTTTTGTCGCGCAGACGGCTGATTATCACACGGATCGTGTTGTCGTCAACGCCGCCCTCACTGTACCATGCACGCTCGTAAATCTGCTCCTTGGTAAACACTCTGCCCGGCTGTTCCATAAACAGCTCAAGCACCTTGAATTCGGCTTTGGTCAGCTCGATCTTTTCGCCCGCTCTGATCAGCACGCAGCGGTCACGGTCAAGGGTAAGCGAGCCTACGGTCAGGACATTCTCCCGCAGCGGCTGCTGAGCACTTGTGCGGCGCAGGTGTGCTTTTACCTTTGCCGCCACCTCAAGAGGCTCAAAGGGCTTGACGATGTAGTCATCAGCACCAAGGTCGATGCCCAGAATCCGATCGGAAAGCTGTGTCTTTGCCGATATGACCAGTATGGGAATATACCGTCCGGTGCGGATGCGCTTTATCAGCTCATAGCCGTCAACCTTCGGCATCATAATATCCACGATGGCGAGGTCAATGCTCTCCCTTTGCAGGATATCATAAGCCGCGGCACCGTCATAGGCTTCAAATATATTAAAGTGCTCAGCCTCAAGATAGATTTTAAGCAGACGGACAATTTCCTTTTCGTCGTCGGCAATAAGAATATTCGGCACGTAATCACCCTCAATACAGCCAGAAATTATACGTTTCAAACCAGATAAAGAACGCAGCAACGATAAGTGAACAGGCCACCCATCCGGCACGCCTGACCGTTATCTTCTTCTCTTTGATCATCGTGTATACCAAGTATACCGCACTCAGGAGGAAAATCAAAGTAATAATTGCAGCCAATATGCAGGATACCGTCGCAAATGATCTGGTGATGCTCTCGGTAAAGATAAAAAGCACAAGCACAACGCCCGATACGGCGGAAAGCATCTGCATCATCAGGATGCAGCGGTCACCTTTTTTCAGTGTCTTATCATTATTTCGTATTCTTTTTACAATCGCGGCGGCAAACTTCACAAGCAAGGTGATTGCCGAGCCGAGTGAAATCAGCACAAAGGCTATCAGCAGAGCTGCTTCACACCAGAAATGCTCATTCAGCGTATAATCGGTGGACATCATTTCAAAAACGCGCCTGCCGTTCTTTTCCGTTTCGTAGACGAACATTTTCACGCCGTTACCGTTGTCCTGAATCCATTGCCTGTCGCCTACACGGTACATATTGAAATAAGCCACATTATAGCTGTTTTCGTTTTCGCCGGCAAACACAGGCATAAACATACCGGCACCGATCACATTGAATAGTTTCAGGAATCCGCGCGGAAAGGAACGCGAAGCAATATATATTCCGCTGATATCGTGGGAATCGGATGCAACACTGTCCCCGATTCGCTCGCTGTCATCATAATCTCCGAAAATTAGTCCGGGAATGCCGTAATTGAAGGCAGTCTCTCCCTGCTCGTTGGTCATGACAACCACGCCGAGCCCCGACTGAGGGTCAAACTGAAGCATAGACGAGCATGCCTGTGTGTTGCCGCCGTGACCGACAGCCTGCACCGCATATTCGCTTGTCCAGAGGCCATGGCAGTTCATGGCGATGTCGCTGTCCCCATAATACGATGTGGCATCGAGCATAACATCAAGCGTTTCCGCTTTCTCAAAGAACGGACAATCTTCACTGACAAAGGCCTTTGCAAAGGTTGTGAAATCGTCAAGTGTACCGCAGGCGGAACCGGCAGGATATAGCAGGATATACCTTATGCCGCTGCCGAAGCTTTCGAAAACGTCTTTCATTATTACATATGATCTAAGCTTGTTTCTCTGCTCCTTGACCCACATATTGTCTGCAAAATCCGAACCTGCGGAGGTATGCTTCATACCCAGAGGCTCAAAGATATTTTCGTGCACATAATCTGTGTAATCCTGCCCTGTGATGCATTCCACGATAAAAGCCGCCAGAGCGGTGCCCCAGTTGGAATATGCATTGTGCTCGCCGGGTGCATAGGCCTGATAAGGCTCGGTATCTCTCAGAGCCCGCTCAAGGCTGACGATGTCGCTTTCGTTGCTGACTTCAACCCCGAAAACCGTCTCCTGCCAGCCTGCGGTATGGTTCATCAGGTGAATCATGGTTATCGGATCGTCAGATGACAGTTTTGTCAGAAAGCCATCAGGCAGATATGTGCGGATATCGGCATCAAAATCAATCCTGTTCTGCTCCCAGAGCTGCATAACAGATACCCACACAAGCAGTTTTGAGCAGCTGCCCCATTCATATACTGTCTCTTCGTCGGCAGGCATTCTGTTTTCCACATCAGCATAGCCGAAGCTGTTGCTGTACAGGTTATCCTCACCGCTGAAAACAGCGACCTGCATCGACGCAAGCCCGCCCTCACGTTCCTTGACAAAGGCTTCGATTTCAGCACCGATTTCACCGTATGGTATACCTGACGGAGATGCGGCTTCTGCAGCCGATACCGGCATTGCTGACATTGAAAGCAGCATTGCAAGTAACAGAAATATTGCGGCAATTCGTTTCATAATGGTTTTCTCCCGTTCATTTGATGTGCCCATTCTACTGCCGCAGTATTTCAGAAAGAATTGCAAAACATTAACCGAAGATTAAAAAAACAAGTGATTAACCGACGAGCTGCCGGTAGAAATCCGTGCAAAACACAAAATTGTCCACTCGTTAATAACAGCACTTGACAAATATATCACCATGATATATAATCGCATATATCACACTGATATATGGAGTTGACCAATCATGCGTCAGAACATAAGAAAGGCCCTTCTTATCTTTTCCCTTTTACTGTTTCCGGCTACATTGTATTACTTCAGCCCGGCTTTGATATTCAACGCTGCGTTCGACGGAATTGTCAACGGCAGCTTTATCGTGTTCCTGCTGATGCTGGTACTGTCCATTCCTTTCGGCCGCTTGTTCTGCGCATATTTCTGTCCTGCAGGCGGGCTGCAGGAATGTACGTTTGCCGCAAACAAAAAGAACCCCAAACAGGGCTGGAGAAACTATATCAAATATGTTATCTGGACAATCTGGATTGCTGCAGTGATATTCTGCTATTATAAAAAAGGAAAGATAACCGGTATAGATTTCCTTTACGAAACAAACAGCGGTATATCGGTTTCGGACATTCACAGCTATATCATTTATTAT
>JAZUOR010000008.1:0-13571 GCA_045604745.1 Acutalibacteraceae bacterium
GGCAGTGCTTTCCCGCTCGTTCATTATCCGCGCACCTCCGGAGGTTGATGGTATATCCATATGCGCGGTCAGCTGCGGTTATGCTATTATTCTTCTCCGATGATTTCGTACATATCGGAGGCATTCTCCTTGCGGACAACCTCATTTATCTGGGTTATGCGGGCTCTGATCTTCTTTTCGCCAAAGGCTATTTCGATAATATCGCCGATCTTGACAGTGTAGGAAGGCTTGACCTGCTTTCCGTTTACACTGACACGTCCGCCGTCACAGGCATCATTGGCTACTGTGCGGCGCTTGATAATGCGGGAAACCTTGAGATATTTGTCAAGACGCATTGAATCTTCTCCTTTTCACTGAAAAATGCCGCGCAGGAACCCGCCTGAGCAGGTTCCTGCGAAATGATCGTTATTAAGTAAGATAAATTACTTCTTGTCAACAATCTCCTTGAAGGATCTGCCGGCCTTGAATACGGGCAGCTTGGAAGCAGGAATGTCGATTTCTTCCTTGGTTCTGGGATTGCGGCCCTTTCTGGCGCAGCGGGTACGGACCTCGAAGGTACCGAAGCCTACGATCTGAACCTTGTCGTCGTTGGCGACAGCGTCCATGATAACGGAAATGATAGCGGAAACAGCCTTGTCAGCGTCCTTCTTCTGCAGACCGGCCTTCTCGGCAACAGCAGCGATAAGCTCTGTCTTTTTCATAAGTTTGACCTCCAGATAAATTGTTGTTTGTTGTTTTTTTATTCAACAGAATACTCTGTTTGAACTACACGAGTGACTATTTACTGAGCTGAACGCTCGGCAAGCTTGATCTCATCCCACAGCCTGTCCAGCTCTTCAAGGGTGGCTGCGTTCATGTCAATGCCGCGCTCGGCAGCCAGACGCTCCACACCGGCAAATCTGCGGGAGAACTTGTCACTGGCACGGGTAAGAGCCTCCTCCGGCTCGGAGTTTACAAAGCGGGAAAGGTTGACCACCGCAAAGAGCAGGTCGCCCAGCTCGTCGTCCATCTCCGACTGCACGCCGCTTCTGTAGGCTTCCATGACCTCCGCCGTCTCCTCGGTGACCTTCTGAGCGGCACCCTCGATATCCGGCCAGTCAAAACCCACTTTGGCGGCCTTCTTCTGCAGCTTGACGGCACGCATAAGCGCCGGCAGGTTGCGGGGCACGCTGTCCATAGTCTGGGCAACGGTTTTCTGTCCCTTGGACGTGGCCTTGATGGCGTCCCAGTTTTTAAGCACCTCTTCCGAAGTATCGGCTGTGACGGTGCCGAACACGTGAGGATGGCGGAACACCAGCTTCTGGCAGATGTCGTTGCACACATCGTCAAAGCTGAAGGAGCCGGCCTCCTCCTCCATGCGGCTGTGAAAGACCACCTGCAGCAGCAGATCGCCCAGCTCCTCACGGAGATTCGGAGTATCCTCCCGGTCGATGGCATCCAGCACCTCATAGGTTTCTTCTATGAGATTTGCACGGATGGAATGATGATCCTGCTCGCGATCCCACGGGCAGCCCTCCGGCGAACGGAGCAGCTCCATGATGACCAGCAGGTCGCTGATATTGTAGCGTTCTTTGAACTCAAAAGCCATTGTCATGCCCTTTCCATAGGCACAGCCCTGTTTCAAGCTGAGTCTATTTTATACTATCAATCCATGTTTTTCAAGTATTTTTGCCATTTTTTCGCCCTTTGGCAGGGATAATACGTCTGCTTTTGATATCCCCTTAACGCCAAACAGTGCAATTATGTACACTGCAACGGCGACCATGATGGCAACAAACGTTACGATTCTGGAGTCAGTAAACAAATACATAAGCTTGCATGTGCCCCATGCGGACAATCCGCACAAAGCAGAAGCAACAAACGGTTTCACAAAAGTAGACATAACATCTATCTTCACTTTGGTGGTGCGGCACAGCACAATGAGACCTCCGACGGTGATGAAGATGTAGAAAACGAGCGATCCGTAAGGTGCGCCCTTGATATTTACGCTCTCAATGCCAACCAGAGTGTAATTGAGAACCAGCTTGATGACAGCGCCGATCAGCATCAGCTTTACCGGCGTCATCTGCTTGCCGACAGCCTGAAGCATGCTGTTGATGGGAGCCGCCATGGCTCCGAACATGGCCATTATGCCAAGCACGCGGAGCATGGGCGGGCATATCTCAGCAGCAGCTGTACCGGGATAGAGCAGGTTGAGAATCTCAGGTGCAAGGGCATAGATGCCGCATCCGGCAGGGAAAGCCAGCAGCACGCCCAGCTTGAGAACGGTGTTGACCGAATCCTTGGTCTTGAAGGAATCCTTTGCCACCCATGCGGCAGCAAGCGCCGGAATTGCACCGACGGCAAAGCCCTGGGTAAGATATGGCACAAGGTTATAGAGGGTGATGCCGTAGTTATAGACACCCCAGAGGAAATTGGGTATGCCTTCGTTGGTCACGCCGGACATGGCGTCGCCGTATATGGCGCGCATGCTGGCGGCTCCGAGGGATTTTATCTGTCCCTGAATGGTCAGGGAGTCGATGAGCTGAGTCAGGTTCTGGGCAAGCACGCCCAGCGCAATGGGAATACCTATATAAAGGAAAGCCTTTACTATGTCGCGGGTAGCCTTGGGTTCGGGAGATGCCTCCAGCTGCTCGGCGGTGATGCCGCTGCCGTATCTCTTGTAGCGATACATGAGATAAAGCAGAGAAAGAGCCGAGCCCAGCGTGATTCCCAGCAGAGCACAGGCGGCGGCATAGGGGTAGGAGGCATTGAGCGCTTCGTCAAGACTGCGGCACTCGCGGCCGAAAACCTCCACGCTGAAGGCACCCGTTCCTGCAACACTGCCTGCCGATTCAAAGGCCGAAAGGAACTTATGCTCGCCTATCTTGACCACGGCAATGGCGGTCACAAGGCCGATTATCAGCTTGCCAAGAGCCTCGATGACCTGAGAGGCGGCAGTGGGAATCATGTTGCGCATGCCCTCGTAGTAGCCGCGATAGGCGCTCATGAGGCAGCAGAACAGCACCGAGGGACTCATCGCCAGAATGGCGTAGATGGCGTTGGAGTCGATACTGAAGCCGTAATCGGTCTGGGTCAGGAAGAAGCCCACCGCAACCATGGCGAGGAAGGACACCGAACCGGTCAGCAGGAATATACGGTGAACGATGGTGTTGATCTTCTGAACATCCTTGTAGCGTCCCAGCGTGACGTTTTCCGCCACCTGACGGGCAAGAGCCACAGGAAATCCGGCAACCGCCAAAGTGTAGAACGGCAGATACAGGTTATAGGCCGAATAGTAATAGCCCATGCCCGATTCGCCGATGATGTTGCCCAGCGGAATTTTGAACAGAGCACCGATCACCTTGACCAGCGCAATGCCGACGGTCAGTATCAGAGCTCCCTCAACAAGGGTCTGCTGCTTGTTGGCATTGGAACTGCCCTTCAGACCGCGTGCGGCTGATGATTTATTTGCCATATGATAACATCCTCCGATTAATTAACGTCCTGCGGAAAGGCAGGGTCATTCTGCGGCTGCCTCGATTATATCGGCAGTCTCCTGAGCTGCGGATTCCGGCTCCGGCTGCGCATTGTGGACGGTTCGCTTCCTGGGTTCAATTCGGGCTCCGCAGCGGGAACAATACAGCGCCTTGGGATCCATTGTGGCACCGCAGGAGGTGCAGCACACCTTGTTCTGCATACCGGCGATGCGTCCGTTAACCTCGTCAAGGCGGTCATTGAGGGCATCAATGCCGGCTACGCATTCGTCGATGATGCCGTTGATGGATGTACCGGATTTTCTGGCTCTGTAAACAGCCTTACCCAGCGCCTCATAACGTTTTTTTATCTCGTTGTTGATCTCTGCGGCGGACACTCGCAGTTTGGCTGAATCCACCAGCTTGCCGGTCTTTTTGCTGACGGCAGAGCCGAGATCCCTTGCGCCCAGAATGGCATCTTCAAATATAGACATATATTATCTCCTTTGGATTAATGCTTCAATTATAGCCCACAAGCGGAGCCATGGCAATATTTACGTCAAAAACACCCAGGATGCGTCAGCTGCCGCTGTTTTACACCTGATAGATGCTGCCGCCGAAGAACTCGCGCATGAGCGAATTTTTGGGTATTAGGTCGGTAGGCAGCGGCTGGAAGAGCTCCAGCTTTTCGCACAGCTGGGTCGCCTGCTCAAAATACGGGCTGTCCTTGGTTATACGGCGCAGCAGAGGCAGAGCTATCTGGCTGATGACGCAGGGCTCGTAGATATGGATTGAATTGATCGTGACATTGGCAAGCCGTTTGTAGGGCTGGATATACTTGTTTTCGCCCTCAAGAACCTTCGGCCACAGCTCAAAGGTGAATTCCGGAGAAGCTCCGCGGAAGAGCATGTCGCGAACGATGCGGCGGCACAGGCGAAGCTCATAGGGACTGATTATCTGCCGGTCGCCCTCGCTGATTCCCTGCTTGACACTGATGTACACCTTGAGCATTTTGTCGTCGGGAAGGCAATCGGTCACCAGAGGGTTCAGAGCATGGATGCCCTCAACGATGACAACGTCGTTGCTGCCCAGTCTGACATGTACCAGCTCATCCTCCGGACGCTGCTTTGCAAAGCTGAATCTGGGCATCATGCATTCGCCCTTTTCGATGAGGGACAGAAGGCACTCCTGCATCTGGGGTATATTGAGCGCATAAACCGACTCATAATCGGGTGAACCGTCGGGCAGCTTCGGAGAATTATCCTTTCCGAGGAAGAATTCGTCAAGGGAAATGCGGCGGGCATGGACACACCGCTCCTCAAGCCGCTCGCACAGCATGCAGGCTGTGGTGGTCTTTCCCGAACTGGACGGGCCGGCAAGCATTATCAGCTTGTTGCCCTTGCCGCCGTTGTTGCACAGAAAATCGGCGATTTCCTCAATGCGCTTGCGGTATTGGCGTTCCATCTGTGACACAAGCTCACCCGGAGCATTGACGGCTGCGTCGTTGATGTCTTTGATGCGCTCGGTGTATTTGATGTAGTAATCAACAAAATTCCTCATAGAAGCTGATAACCTCCTTTTTTCGTTCCAAAAGGGTGTCAAAGCGTGAATTGTATTCGTAAGGGAATTTATAATTGTATATGCGCTGGATGTTGTTGACTCCCGGCTGGCGCAGCTTGGTCACGCCACCGGCTCCCACCGCGAGAATGGTGTGAGTTTCATCCATTATATAGACATTGTAAAGACCGTCATGACCGTCCTTTGCCCAGCCCACGTTTTCAAGGTTGCCCACCATTCGTGTCTGGCGATAGAGATAATAAGGATGGTAGCCCGATTCAGGCAGACGCCGCGCACACAGCTCCAGCATCTGACCTGCACTGTTT
Organism: Acutalibacteraceae bacterium; assembly: GCA_045604745.1. Lineage (GTDB taxonomy): Bacteria > Bacillota > Clostridia > Oscillospirales > Acutalibacteraceae > SIG598. The sequence continues at coordinate 5,339 of JAZUOR010000008.1, forward strand.
CCAACGGCATCGCACTCCGCTCCCTGAGCGGTCACCATGGTGGATGCACGCTTCATGGAGAGAGTGTGAACAGTGATATTCTCCGGCTCAAATGCAAGAACCTTTTCCAGCGTATCGGCAAAGGTCTCCTGATCGTCACCGGGCAGGCCGGCGATCAGGTCCATATTGATGTCATCAAAGCCGCAGGATCTGGCAAGCTCCATGGCTTTGCACACCTGCGCTGCCGTGTGGCGGCGGCCGATGGCTTCAAGGATGCGGTCGCTCATGGTCTGCGGGTTGATGCTGATGCGCTGCACACCGGCATTTCTGATAGCCATTAGCTTATCGACGGTCACTGTGTCCGGACGTCCGGCCTCCACCGTGAACTCGCGTACGGAGGACATGTCAAAGCAGCGGTTGACCGCACCAAGGACGTCACTCATCTGCTGTGCCGAAAGGGTAGTGGGCGTTCCGCCGCCCATATACACTGTTTCAAGCCGCAGTCCCAGCTGCTTTGAAATCTGAGCTGTAGCTTCGATCTCCTTTATCAGAAGCGGCACATAATTGCTCATAAGCTTCCCGGCCTTTTCAATGGACTGGGACACAAAGGAGCAGTAGCTGCAGCGGGTGGGACAGAACGGAATGGAAATATAAAGACTGAACGACTTTTCGTCCGACATATCCAGTATGGGCTGTTCATGGCGCATTGTTTCGGCACACAGGCGGAATTTTTCCGGTGTGCAGTGATACACCTTTACAATACGCTCTTCGGCTTTTTCCTCGCCGATGGTGTCCTGAAGCATATGGAGCAGCTTGACCGGACGTACGCCTGTGAGCATTCCCCACGGAGGATTGTAGCCTGTACCCTCGGTCAGAACAGCAAAAAGAGCGTCTGCCAGCACGAGATTCCGGTCGGTTTCATCAAGACCGCAGGCTATGGTGCGCCGAGAGCGCAGAACGCGGCTCGACCCGTCTGTGTCAGGTAAAGCAAAGGAGGCGTAAACCGTTTCCGGTTCACACCCTGTATCGAGAATGATCTCGGTGTGGAGAGGGTCATGAGGCTCGTTTTCCTCCACAAAGCGTATGCGTTCGTCGGGATAGAACAGGCGGCACACCCGTTCCAGCTCCACACGAAAATCGTGGCCTTTGATGAATATTGTCATAGGACAGCTTTACTCCATATAGGGATTATACTCACGCTCATAGGATATGGTGGTAGGTGCACCGTGTCCGGGGTAGACTCTCGTGTCGCCGTCAAGAGCAGCCAGCTTTGAAAGCGACTGACGGATGTGAGCACTGTTGCCTCCGGGCAGATCGGTACGACCGGCACCGTTATTGAAAAGAGTATCACCGGAAAAGATGACATTCTCGGCGGCAAAGCAGCAGCTTCCGGGAGAATGTCCGGGTGTGTGCATTACCTTTACAGCAAGATCTCCCGCCTCGATGATGTCTCCGTCATGGAAAACACCGTCCGGAGCAGGAAAGCGGCAGGATTTGGCCATCATAAAGTAACGCACGCCGTTTTTTGCCGGGTCATCCACCCAATCCTTTTCCTGATAGTGTATCATAAGGGGCGCACCGGTGTAGTCGCGCAGCTCGGCAGCGCCCATGGTGTGGTCAAAGTGACAGTGGGTAAGCAGAATGGCAGTGATGTTTTCCCTGCCGATCATGTCGATGTGTTCCCTGATCTCGTCGAAGAACTCGCCGGCGTCGATTATCACCGCCTTGCCGGTGCCTTCATCCTGAACAATGTAGCAGTTTGAGCCCAGAGGGCCGCTGACATAGCTGCTGATGCGCATTATACCTTTCCCCTTTTATTTACATATCGTCCGTGTCCATCAGAATGGTCACGGGGCCGTCGTTGAGCAGTCTTACTTTCATGTCCGCGCCGAACTCACCGGTTTTTACCGGTCTGCCCAGCTTTTCCTCCAGCAGCTTTATCATATATTCATAAAGCGGAATGGCGGTTTCCGGGCGCGCTGCGGTGATAAAGCTTGGACGGTTGCCATGGCTGCAGTCACCGTAAAGGGTAAACTGAGAAACCAGCAGTACCTCGCCTCCAACATCGGCAAGCGAACGGTTCATTTTGCCGTTCTCATCCTCCATGACGCGCAGCCCGGCAATTTTCTTTGCCAGCAGCTCTGCCTGTGCCGCGGTGTCTGCTTCATGGATGCCCAGCAGCACAAGATATCCTGTGCCTATGGAGGAACGCTCGATGCCGTCTATGGTCACCGACGCTTCAGTGACCCGCTGGATTACTGCTCTCATGCTTTACTTCCTTTCGACTGCGGCCTGTATCAGCCGGAGGTCCTTTCGATATTGATAACACCGGCGATGCGGTTGAGCTTGGCGATGATCGACTCAAGATGCTCCTTGCCGTTGACGGTGATGGTGGTGCTGATGACCGCGTGACCGTCCTTGGTCTGGCGGGAGTTCATCTGGTGAATGCTGATGTGCATGTTGGTCAGCTGGACGGTGATGTCCGCCAGCAGACCCTTTCGGTCGTTGCAGTACATGCTGAGATTTGCCTTGAAGTCGCGCACAGAGATGCTGTCTGCCCAGTGGGCGTTGACCCAGCGCTGGGGTTCGGCGTGGGCTTCGATATCCACCGGCACATTGGTGCAGCTGCGCTTGTGTATGGATACGCCGTAGCCGCGTGTGATGTATCCGATAATCTCGTCGCCGGGCAGGGGACTGCAGCACTTGGACATCTTGATGAGGCAGTTTTCAATGCCCTCCACCACGACGCCCTCAGAGGAAGTGCGCTCCTTCTGGTCAGGTGCGATTATCTCGCCCTGCTGGGGCACACTGGCCTGAGCCATCATGCGGTTGTAATCGTCCCGGATGCGCTGCATGATACGGGAAAGGGTGATGCCGCCGTAGCCTACAGCGGCGTAGAAGTCGTCAAGGGACTCCATATGTGCTCTGCGTACGATGTCGGCCATAAAGGCCTCTTCGTTCTCAGCGGTCAGTTTGATGCCGTTGCGCTTGAATTCGCGGGAAACATCTTCCTTGCCGTTGACGATGTTCTCCTCGCGGCGCTCGTTCTTGAACCAGGAGCGTATCTTGCTCTTGGCTTCACCGGTGCGCACGATCTTGAGCCAGTCGCGGCGGGGACCGGTGGTTATTTCCTTGGTGGTCTGTATTTCAACGATGTCACCGGTCTTGACCTTGCCGGTGAAGGGCACGATCTTTCCGTTGACCTTGGCTCCCACCATTCGGTGACCTACCTGACTGTGGATGGCATAGGCAAAGTCGATAACGGTGGCTCCGTTGGGCAGGATCTTGACATCGCCCTTGGGAGTGAACACATAGACCTCCTCCGGGGTGATGTCGGTCTTGATCTGCTGCATGAGCTCGGTGGGGTCTCCGGCGTCGCCCTGATTTTCCAGCATCTGGCGGATCCACTGAAGCCGCTCGTCCATGTTGTCGCTTGCGGCGGCGCCGGTCTTGTACTTCCAGTGGGCGGCGATGCCGTATTCGGCTGTACGGTGCATATCAAAGGTACGTATCTGCACCTCAAAGGGCACCGAACGCTCGTCGGAGTTTTCCTGGGAGCGAATAACTGTCGTATGCAGGGATTTATAGCCATTGGGCTTGGGCATGGTTATATAATCCTTGAAGCGGTTGGGAATGGGCACAAACATGGAGTGAATGATACCCAGTGCGGCATAGCACTCAGCAAGGGAATTTACGATGATGCGCACGGCGTAGACATCGTAGATCTCACTGAACTCCTTGTTCTGCACGAACATCTTCTTGTAGATGCCGTGAACCGACTTTATGCGCCCGTCCACCTGCGCTTCGGGAATGTCCCTGCGTATGGCATTGGCTATGTTTGATTTTATGAGTGACAGGAAGGCCTCGCGGTTATCCTGCTGTTCTGCCAGCTGATTGGTGATGGCCTGATAGCCTATGGGGTCAAGGTAGCGCAGGGAGATATCCTCCAGCTCCTCCTTGACAGCACGTATACCAAGGCGGTGTGCAATCGGCGCGTAGACCTCCATGGTTTCCTTGGCAATATCCCGGCGTTTCTGCTCCGGCAGAGCAAAGAGCGTACGCACGTTGTTGAGCCGGTCGGCCAGCTTGATGATTATTACGCGGATATCACGGTTCATGGCGATGAGCATTTTTCGCAGATTTTCTGCCTGATGCTCCTCCTTGGACGCAAAGGATATCTTACGCAGCTTGGTTACTCCGTCCACCAGTTCGGCAACCGTTCTGCCGAAGCGGCTTTCGATGTAGGAAAGCTCGATTTCGGTGTCCTCAACCACATCATGGAGCAGCGCGGTTGTGATGCATTCGCTGTCCATTCCCAGCTCCACAAGGATGAGCGCCACGGAAATGGGATGGACTATATACGGCTCACCGGATTTGCGCCGCTGGTCTCCGTGAGCCTCGTTGGCCAGCAGATATGCCTGTTCAATGGTCCTCATATCATAGTCTCTGCCGCTGTTGTGAATGCTCATTACAAGCTCGTCATAATTTGCGTAAACAGACATATCCTCAGCCTCTCTTCCTTAACGATTATCCGTCAGTATAAAAATTATCCAACTATGTCTTTCAATCTTTTCATCGCCGGACTGTCGTCCAGCGAGCCGCTCTGCGGGTCGGGCACTGCAGCGGCAAGGCGGCGTCCGCCGGTCACACTTGTTCTTACAAACCCGCATTCCTCCAGAACAAGTATGGCTGTAAGTATTCTTCCGTAGCCTATATCTCCAAGCCGGGCACTGATGGTCTCCGGCTCGTCTCTGCCGCCGGTGGTACGCAGATACCTGTACACTTCGGCGGTCTGATTTCTTGACGGCAGAAGGTTCTCTGCCTCCTCACGGGTGATGTTCTCTCCCCTGTGCAGTCTCTCATACAGCCTGCTTCCGGCAATTATATCCTCGCAGTCGGTGGTGCTGAGCCGGATGTCTCTCACAACGGCATCCAGTGACGATACTCCGCGATAGCTCTTGACTCCCACGGAAAGCACGCAGTCCACCGCATCGCCCGGTCTGAGACGGAAGCTTTCGGTGGTCACCCCAAAGAGCATGGCGGTCAGCGAATGGGTACCGTCAGTGATGGTCAGCCGCTGGTGTCCTCCGCCGCCAACCGGTCTTATATCCCGCAGACGTGCACCACACACCATAATAAGCGGTGCAGGGTTGCCTGTGCCGAAGGGCTCAAGAACCGACAAGCCTGCCGCAAGCGCAAGATTTATATTTCCCACCGGCAGCCGGCAGTCCACTGTAATTCTTGGTACGGGAATATCCACCGATGCCGCGTATTCGTTGATGCGGCGTCGGAAATTTTCTATATTTTCTGTTCTGATGGTAAAGCCGGCGGCCTGACTGTGCCCGCCGTACACCACAAGCAGATCGGCGCATTCGCACAGCGCCTGATGAAACGAAAAGCCCTCCGGACCACGGCAGGAACCGCGGGCGATTTCTCCCTCAACAGCCAGTACAACGGACGGCTTGCCCATGCGCTCGGAAAGGCGGGCGGCAAATATGCCTATAACGCCGCTGTTCCAGCCCTCACCGCTGACAATTACCACGCGGTCGTCAGCGATGGACGGATCGTTTTCAATTGTAGTCCAGGCCTGATTGGAAATCTCCTTTTCGCATTCGTGACGCAGATTGTTCTGAGTACACAGGTCACCTGCCAGCATGCGGCACTCCTCGGCATCAGAGGAAAGCATGAGCCGCACAACACGGTCCGGCTTTCCCACTCTGCCGGCGGAATTGAGCCGGGGCGCGATGCCGAAGGACACGTTGGTCGCTGTCAGCTGATGGCGGTCAACGCCTGACACATCCATCAGCACGCGAATTCCGGTGCGGCGCGCCTCTCTGAGTCTTTCAAGACCGAGACTGACAAGAGTGCGGTTTTCTCCGGTAAGCGGCACAGCATCGGCAATGGTGCCCAGTGCCACGAGATCGGAATATCTTTCGATTGACCTGCCCGGCTCGTTTCCCTCAAGTGCACATGCCAGCTTGAACGCCACTCCCACTCCGGCAAGCTCCTCATAACAGGTGCTGTTGCCGGGAATGTGAGCATCCAGAATAGCGACTGCATCGGGCAGAACTTCCGGCGGTCTGTGGTGGTCGGTGACGATAACGTCTATGCCCTTTTCCTTTGCATAGGCTATCTCTTCCAGCGCCGACACGCCGTTATCCACGGTGACTATCAGCTTTGCTCCGCTTTCTGCCATGGCATCAATGGAATGCAGATGCAGACCGTAGCCGCCGTCGTCGCGGCTGGGAAGCATATACATGACCCTTGCACCAAGATTCTCAAGGCACGAATAGATCAGCGCGGTGGCCGTGATACCGTCCACGTCATAGTCACCGTAGACGGCTATGAGCTCATACTGTTCTATGGCTCTGCGGATGCGAGCCACCGCTCCGGCCATGTCCACATAGCCGAAGGGATCGCTGAGCGGGCTTTGCTCCGGATGAAGCATCTGTGCGATATCCTCATCCTGCGTGTGTCCGCGGGTCACGAGAAGATGAGCGGCAAAGGGCGATATGTTGTATTTTTGGGCAACAGCACGGGACAGCACTTTGTCTCCTTGCACCGTTTCCCAGCGACGTATCGGCATGGCGATCTCCTCCTCTCCCGCGCAGATCATGCGGTTTTCTTTAATAGGTCAAAGCTTTTCGCACAGGCAGGGCAGCTGTGAAACGGAATCCATTCGTGCTTCAAAGCTTTCCGCCTTGCCAAAGCCATAAGCAGCCCAGACAAAGGGTACGCCGGCTTCGTGAGCAGATTTGCCGTCAAGAGCCGTGTCGCCCACGTATACCGGAGATTTCAGCCCGTTGCGCTCGGCAATAAGGCGGATATTCTCCGCTTTTGGTCTGCCGGTATTGCCCGAACATTCAATGTCGGCAAAGTATTTCCCAAGGCCGTGGGCCTCAAAAAAAGCCTCGATATAGCCGGATTGGCAGTTGCTGACGATGAACAGCTTGTATTTTTCCGAGAGCAAGGCCAGAGTTTCCTCAAGACCGTCATACAGAATGCCTCCGCGTTCGGCAACATAGCCGTTTTCAAACTCGCAGCAGAAATCTACTACGGCGTTGGACTGCTCCGGTGAAAGCTGCGGAAACAGCGAGCGGCCGATGTCATGAACCAGCTTGCCCATCTGGGAGTTGAACTGCTCAACGGTAAGCTGTCCCAGTTCCGGCCAGCGCTCGGCAAGAACCACGTTCCATGAGTCACACACCTGCACGCGTGAATCCCACAGCGTGCCGTCCAGATCAAAAATAATGCCGTCTATCAATGGGTTTTCTCCTTAGTGTCAATCAGTCAAAGAGCGGTGTGCTGAAATAACGCTCGCCGGTGTCGGGCAGAACGGTCACCACCCGCTTGCCCTCGCCCAGCTTACGGGCGAGCTGCACGGCAGCGGCAACATTGGAGCCGCTGGAAATACCGCAGAGAATACCCTCTTCGCGGGCCATGCGGCGGGCCATTTCAAGAGCCTCCTCGTCGGCTACGATGTGGATATGGCTGTATATTTCAGTATTGAGATTATCGGGAATAAGGCCGTCGCCTATACCCATCTGCAGATGGGTGCCGATGTTTCCGCCGGCAAGGATGGCCGCATGCTCCGGTTCGACCGCCCAGATCTCAATGTCGGGGTACTGAGCTTTGAGCACCTCACCGATGCCGCTGATGGTGCCGCCGGTGCCAACGCCGGAGCAGAAGCCGTGAATGGGCTCGGCAACCTGTTCGAGTATCTCAAGAGCAGTATGCTTTTTATGAACCAGAGGGTTGTCCTTGTTGACAAACTGCTGGGGAACATACACGTTGGGGTCGGCAGCCTGCATATCCATGGCGGTCTGCAGACACTGCTCGATGCACAGGCCGATGTTGCCGTCGTCGTGAATCTTGATGACCTCCGCGCCGTACTGGCGCATGAGCTTTTCGCGCTCCATGCTGACCGAGTCGGGCATGATGATGACCACCTTGTATCCCCGGACAGCACCTACAAGGGCAAGACCTATGCCCTGATTGCCGCTGGTGGGCTCCACAATGACGGTATCGGGCCCGATCAGCCCCTTTTCCTCGGCATCACGGATCATATTGAAAGCGGTACGGGTCTTGATAGACCCGCCCACGTTAAGGCCTTCAAATTTCACTAAAATCTCGGCACTGCCGGGCTCCGACATATGCTGCAGACGAATGATAGGGGTGTTCCCCATGGCTTCTAAAATGCTGTTACAAATCATAGGTTACTGCCTTTCTGAAAAAACATACACTTTATTATATA
>JAZUOR010000009.1:0-9413 GCA_045604745.1 Acutalibacteraceae bacterium
CATTGAACTTCGCCAGCGCAAACCCCTTACCTGCTTTGCCGCATTCACCGATTCGATCGGTGAAGCCGCATAAGTTATTTCTGTCCGACATATCATCCGCTTTCAACTATCTCTCATTTTTTCTTTTCCTTTGGCCTGCCGCCGGAAGCCGACCCCCTTTTTGGCTTCCGGCGGCAGGCGTTTTTATTTTTTCAGCGGTCATTCCTGCACAAACTGATAACAGACGTTTGAGCACTGTTTCCCATTTATGCAAACAGCCGACGGACGCGAGCTACGCCCGCCATCCATCGGCTGTTGCTTATTTATCAGAGTTTTGCCAAAACGCATTCATTGCTGTTTTCCTGTCAGCAAACAGTATCACTCGCTTTCCAGCTGCTCGCTGACACAGATGAATGCTATGGTGACCGAATCATCCTCCTGGCTGATCAGGGCTCCCAGAACTCTTATTGGCACGTCATATCCCTTCCTGTGACGCATGGAACAGATAACATCTATCTGCTTTTGTTTACCCTTAAGCAGATGTTTTATCTCAGAGGCAATCCATACGCGATCGCCCGGCGCGACGATATCCGTCCAGTGCCTGTGAAGCATGTCGATAATCTGCTCTGCTGTGTAGCCCATCAGCGAACACAGGTGTCGGTTGGCCTGACCGGTAATCACTCCTCCCTCGATACGGGCAATCAGAACGCCGCTTGGTATGTTCTCGATGAATGCGTCGCTCCTCGCATTGAATCCTTCAATCTTTAGGCGGTTGTGGTAATCGTCGTCAACGTCGGTAAGCGACACAAGCATGCGCACAGGGATATTATCACTTCCGCGAACCGCTTCTCCGTTCAGCCTGGTCCAGCGATAGGTTCCGTCTGCCATCTTCATGCGCAGGGTTGTGTCGGCATGGTCAGCACCGCTTTCCAGCCGGGACATAAACATGGCAAAGCTGACCATATCGTCGTCGTAGACGCCACTGTCCATCACCCCGCCGGTATTCAGGCGGCTGCCTGTATTGATAGCGTAGCGGGCACAGGAATCGGAGCTCCAGCATGTACCGTCGGTGAGATCCCATTCAACTATGGTAGAGCCGAGACGTTCGACCATAGAGTAATAATTCTCCCGCTCCTGACGCATCTGAACACGGAGCCTCTCCTGCTCGCGCTGATCCGCTTCATGCATCCTGCCGGTTATATCAGTGTTGCACAGCAGACAGTTTCCGCTGCTGATATAGACGGCCCGCGAGTACACGCAATGGATGAGGCCGTCCCTGCCCTTTATTCTGTAGGATACCGCCAGATGCTGTCCATCAGAAATATCAGCTGCACGGTCGATATAGTCACGCAGCTTATCTACATCCTCAGGCGCAACGCTGCTCCGGCACAGTCTTTCAATCGTTTCATCCAGCGGATGAGCTATGCCCAGCAGACATCTGTACGCAGAACTGCGCACGGTAATTGTGCGGGCAACGAAGTCTATCTGGCACACCTCATCAAAGCAGCCCATAAGTACACCGCTGAAGCTGTCCTGAATCGGCTCGCGTTCGTCTCCAAGCGAACAGCAACGATTGTATGCAGCCACAGAATCAAGTCCTGCAGGTTCAGCAAGTTCCAAAAACACTTCGGTGCTCATGGGCTCTGACACATACCCGCCCTGAATGCTGCACTCTCCAAGCTGATCAAGAGCCTGTGCGCACCCTTTGTCATCCACACCGGATGCAACGACCTCAACGCCCATCTGACCGGCAGCGTTCAGAAGTGCCGCAAGTATATATTTCCCTCGCTGGTTTTCAAGGTTGCGACGGATAAAGCCCGCATCAAGGCGCAGGCTGTCCACCGGAATATCCATCAGAAGATTGACCGGCGAGCAGCCGCTGCCGAAGCTTTCAATTCCGATTCTGAAACCGTGGCTATGGTATTCCTCAACCAGCTTGGCAAGTTTACCGGAATTTTCAAGATAAGCCTTTTCGCTTATCTCCGGAACTATCATTTTTCTGTCGATATTGCAGCGGTCGGCAAGATGTGCGAGCACTTTTACAAAATCAGGTACTCTGACAATATCCACACCGGTCTCATCCGGTGCCAGCGAAACCGGTATCGGCTCTCCGTTTGCTGTCTGCCATCTGCTTACGAACCGGCAGCACTGATCAGCTACAAACTCACAAAGAATATCGGAAAGGCCGCAGCGCTCATACAGTCTGACAAATGCGCCTGCGCCGATCATCCCTTTATCCGGATGATCCCAGTACACAGAGGCACCGGCTCCCACAACACTTCCGGACTTTGAACTCCTGCGTGGTCTGAACAGCACTTTGAGCTGTCCTTCGTCAACAGCTTTTTGAAGGTCCGCAGTCAGATTCCGATCTGCATTATCCGGACCGTGACGCTCAGGATCAAACACCGCTATCTCGCCGTCCGGTGCTGTTTTCATAGCTTCCATGGCACAGTCACACATATGCGCAACGTGCCTTTCGGTGCCGCAGGCAGTATACACACCGGCACTCACCGAAAGTTCGAATACCGACGAATGTTCCGCCATACGCTCGCACATGATCCTGACGACAGAGCCTATGTCAATATCTCCCGAAAGCAGCGCAACAAGTCGTGAGCTGTCTGCACGGGCCACAAGTGCGCTGAAATTTTTGAGTGTCTCGCCCAACATACAGACAATGCGGTCACCTGCCTGAATGCCGTTCACTCCGCAGTAGAGATTGTAATTGCGAACCTCAAAGGTCACTATATCAAAACCGGCAGGATCGTCATCCATCCGTTCCTGCACTGCACGCAGAAATGCGCTGTAGCTGAACAGGCCGGTGGTATTGTCATAATCACTTGCCATCAGCTGATTTGCCAGCTGCTGATAGCTGACCTCAAGGGCATGGTATTTGCGTGTGAGAGCCGCCATTTCGGGCGAGTGATCCCTTTCTACCTCGGCTGTGTCAATGTCATCACCCAGGCCCTCAAGCTCAATATCGCTGTACTGGGCAATTGCCATTGCGCCGCCAAGAGCCGCGCGGCAGGCGATCGACGCTTTTCTGATAAGCACTCCGAAGTCGGCATCTTTTGTGACGGAGTGAACATATCCGCACACAAAGCGCACCGTACTGTCAACATCGCTCCTATGCATCAGCTCATTGGCGCGATCAAGCATCTGCAGCATCATCGCACGCCAATCCTCAACCGATGTGACATCATAGTGCAGCACAATAAAGCGATTCTGTGTCAGATGTCCGAACACTGCCGTGTCTCCTATGAGCAGTCTGAAGAGACGTCCTACGAGATCCAGCACTCTGTTGGCCGCTGACATGCCCCGAACGCTTTTCAGTGTGTCGAGCCCCATCAGATCAAGAACGCTGACAACAACTGTGCTTTCGGGTTCCAGTTGGGATATAACCGCATCCATCGCTCCGCGAACGGTTGCATAGCTGTAAAGCCGCGTAACCGTGTCGTAGCTGGCTTTCTGCTTGAGGAGAGATTCTGTAATACGTTTTTTGCTTATATCTCTCAGGTATCCAAACACCCACACGTCTCCGCTGAGCGGATCCCTGATTATATCAAAGAACAGATTGCACCATCCGCTGCAGCCGTTAATATCTGAACGGAATTCGTACATATAAATCCGTCTTCCGTCTCTGTGCAGCCCGATAAGCCATTCTGCGGTCAAAGACTCCAGCAGTTCCCGGTTTTCCTCGCAGTCGGCCATTACCGAACGAAGCAGTCGCCGGCAGTCATCAAAGCATTTTATGCCGGACGGCTCCACTGTCTGCACGCCGTTCATGTGGACGTAATCCACTATGTCGCGGGTTACATTAACATGAAACGTCACCAGCAGCAGATCCTCTATCATGCCGGAGAACTGCCATGTTCTGCGAAGCTCCCTGAGATCGGCATCAATGTTGGGCATGACCTCTGAAACGCCGACCGCATGGCAGATGCTGCCATCAGCACCGTGCACCAGAGTGTAACGTGAACGTGCCCACACATATACGCCGCTCTTGTCTCGGCGGCGAAGAATATAGTCCTCACCCTCACGTCCGGCGAATATATCGCTGAACATCGCCCGAAGCACCTGTTCGGAATCCGGGTGGACAAGTCCGCAGTCGAGCAAGCTTTGGGGAACATCTGAATAAACCGTCTCAGCTGCACCGGCACCGCTGTCAGACGCATCCAACTGGCGCATGGTACGGGTGGATATGTCCACCTCCCATATATTCATTCCGGTCTGCGCCGCAGCTATACGGTAACGCTCCTCTGCCATGCGAAGCTGTTCCTCCATGGCACGCTCACGGGTAATATCTGTGTACATGACAAGCAGAACCGTACTTTCCGCGGTATCGTATATACGGGCTCCTCTGGCCTGAATATAAAGGCATTCCGGAGAATCGGATATATCTGCTCCTGCGCAGACAAACTCAAACGTACCCTCCCCGGAGTCAGTACTGAACGAAGTGCCTGCAATGTCTTTGAGCTTGTGACCGCCAAGAAGGCTTTCGAGCACATCCGGTCGCTCATTGAGCTGCTTCTGACTCAGTCCGGTCATCAGTTCCAGCCGCGGATTGACAAATGTTGCCGCGGTACCTTGTTCAGACAGTTCGAACATGGCTATTCCTACGGTGGAATATGCAGCAATTGCCTCCAGCTGGGAAGTGGAACGCTTAAGCTCGGTAACGTCAGTAACAACACCGATTATTCGCGGAGTTGCCTCCGTACCGGGCAGACGGGCTGCGCGAAGATGATGCCATTCAACACCGTCTTCGGCAATCACCTGATAGATGCTGTCCGACGGCATGCCGGTTTTGGCAGTGTAATTGAGCGTCCGCAGAACCTCTTCCCTGTGCGTACCCACGATTCCATCAAACAGCATTCTGCCATGTTCGATTTTTTTGCCCGGAGCATGACGAATGGTTGAATAATAGCTGGGACTGACGTAAACCTCGTTTACATCGTCATCCATGACCTCGACAATTATGACTCCGCCATCCATGTATTCCAGCAGGGTCTGGAGCTGAATCATCCTGCTTTCTCTTGTTGGGTCAGCCTCCTCCGGAATCTGTCGGCGTTGTTCGTCGTGCCTGTGAACCGTGCAGCGGTTCTTTCCCATATTCTTTGACTTGTAGAGTGCTATGTCTGCATCATGGTACAGTTCACTGAAATCCGCTTTTCCCACGCACAGCGCAAGTCCTACGCTGGCAGACAACGAAGCGTCCTCCACAAAGAACTGAAGCTCGTTGAGCAGGCGGTCGGCTCGCGAGATTGCGTTTCGTTCGGACACACCGGAGATAAACGCCATAAACTCGTCGCCGCCAAGACGACCGACAATGTCACCGCTGCGGAAGGTGTTGTTGAGCGCCGAAGCGACGCTCTTAAGCGTTTCGTCTCCAGCCTGATGACCAAAGCGGTCATTGATCTGCTTGAAGTTATCAAGGTCGATTATATAAAGCGCTGACAGCTCATCCTCGTCAGCATTGCTGAGACGCTCGGTTATTCTGTCCTCCAGCGCCTTGCGGTTGAGGATATTGGTAAGGGAATCGCGCGAAGCCAGTCTTGCCAGACGTTCAAGCTCACTGCGCTGACGGTCAATATTGTTATAGACTATGAATGCTTTTATCTCGCCTGCACCGGGAAAACGTGTCATTTTTACACTCGCACGCATCCAGTGCACTCCGCCGACGACATCGCGGTATTCGAGAGTATCCTCTGTGACCCCGCGTTCAAAGAGAGAAAGCAGGCGTTCGCGATCAAAAAATTCCCGGTAATCGTCACGATCCTCTTCCACTATCTGGTTTTCGCAGGCGTAGTCAACATATTCCCGAATCGTGCTGCTTCTGCCTGCAAGCGAACTGTTTGCAGGCATGCCCATCTGACGCTCCATCAAGCCTGAGCTTAGATTGAACTCGGCATAGGAAGCATTCTCTGCAAACATGGACAGCAGACTTTCACGCCACTTTTCATATGCCAGCGTACGTTCATGCAGCTCGGTTTCGTCCCGTATGGTTATCAGCGCATACTCCGGCTCCCCTCCGTGATTCGAAAGAAGGGTATACTCCAGCACGCACCAGCGGCGGTGTCCATCCGGTGCGTTGAGCCATATTTCGCACTTGTCTGCCGGCTTAAGAGCCATAACGGATGCGCAGAAATCATTTATGCTCTGAACCGACTCCGGGCATATTATCCCGGCGTCAATGAAGTTCTGCGGAAAAACGCCTTCCACGTCCACACTGCTGCCGTTGGCAAGAAAACGCACCGCCCTGCCGCTTTTCAGCTCAAGGCGCAATACGCCTTTTCCTCCCTGAGAGGATATGATCTCAAGTTCCTCCATTGACAGCTCAGAGCCGCCGAGCATCTCCGGCTCCATCATAGAAATAATATCGTTGTCTCGTCTCATATGAGAGTCCCTTTTCTTTCTGGCAGAGGCCCTGTTGCGACCTCTGAAATCACTGCTGTTTGATTACACCAAAAACAGTCTTCGGCACCTCAAGAGGCACTACCTGCTCAAAAAGAGCCGTGTGTGCCGAGGACAGATGTTTGTCCTGATGCACCGAACCAAAGAACCAGTGCTTATATTTTACCTGCCGGCTCATTTCGTCAAAAAAGGCAGTCAGGGCGTTGAAGCTGTCGATCTGATCCACAAGGAGATCCTTGACCTTGGTGGGGCATTCATGTGTGATTATGTAATCCACTTCGAGATTGTAGCGGAAAAGATTGTCTACACCCTCAGCCATTTCTTCGGTTGTAGGTGTTTCCTCCGGCCACCACTTGGTTCCTCTCTGCTGACGCAGATCGAGGTCGGCGCTGCATCCGCCGCCCATGGTAAATATCCGGTTGCCGTCTATCTCATAAACCTGTCCTCTGCAAAGATGGACAACATTCGGGCGTATCAGCCGGGCACGCCCGCCGTTCCATTCGGTAACAGGGTATTTATACAACCGGTCAAAGTTTTCATGGCAGCCATCAACAAACAGAATGCTGTATCTCTGGCGCGCCATGAACGCAAGCGTTTTTTCCTCCACTCGTCCACCGTCCCAGATGAAGCCGAAATCTCCGCATACGATGATGTAGTCGCCGGTTTTAAGGCGGTTTATCCTCTTATCCTCAAATCGGGAAATATTCCCGTGCATGTCTCCGGTAACATAAATCATAAGCTGCCTGACTTCTGTTCCCCCGCAAGGGAACGCTCCTTTCACTGGTTAATTCCGCCGGAGGACAGACCTCCGCACGATACATACCTGATAATTATAACTCATTCAAATAAAAATTACAACTTAATGCTTTATTTATCATATATTAACTGCTATAATTATTATGGATTAAAATGATTTGGAGGCATCTCAATATGCTGTATCTCAAAAAAGTATGCTGCACGCTTCTGGCTTTTGTGACCCTTATGAGCGTGATGATCCTCATTCCGCAGGCCTCTGCACAGGCAGCTTTTGTTGTTGACTACAATGTTACATGCGACGCCGTATATATGGTTAACCTTGACACCAATATGGTTGTATACGAAAAAAACGCCAACAAGCAGAAATACCCCGCGTCCATGACCAAGCTGGTCACCTGCCTGATAACACTGGAATATTTCTCTGACCCCGGCAGCGAGAACGTCACCATCGGACGTGAGGTCATGAGAAACGAAACTCTGCTCAGCGAAGGTGTCTGGTCTACCAGCGCACTGAAGGAAGGCGAGCGAGTCGATCTGGAGACGCTGCTTTACTGTGCCATGCTGCCCTCAGACAACTATGCCGCATTGGCCATTGCCTATTACGTTTCTGCCGAGAAGGGCGACGGCACCCTGCTCTGGTTCATTGACCGCATGAATGAAAAGGCACTTGAACTGGGCTGCAAGGACACCCAGTTCATGAATCCTCACGGTCTTTTCCATTCCAAGCACGTCACAACAGCTCATGACATGTATCTGCTGACCAGACACGCTCTTCAGGTTCCGGGCTTCAAGGACATTGTCGGTACTACAGTTTACAACCGTCGTGCCACCAACAAGAACGACTTTGCCGAAACCAACAATCAGTACCGTCTTGAAAACACCAACATGATGCTCAGTACCGCGTACGAATACTACTACCAGTACATCAAGGGCGTCAAGACCGGTTTCATCAAGGCCGCCGGCCACACTCTTTCCACATACGCAACCCGTAACGGCTACAGCTACATAACCGTTCTGATGGACGACGGTGCGACCAAGAACTCCGACAAAAACTACTGCATGCTGGACGCCCGTGCCCTTTACCAGTGGGCATTCTCAAACCTTGAGCTCAAGGAGCTGGTAAGTGCCGCCGCTCCGGTAGCAACGGTTGACATTGAGCTTGCGTGGAGCGTTGACACACTGGATCTGTACCCCGCACAAAGCTTTACTACGCTGACGCTGAACAACGTTGAGCCATCGAGCATTATGGTAAAGAAAAACATACCGGACACGCTGCAGGCTCCGATACAAAAAGGCAAGGAGCTCGGAACAGCCGACCTGATATACGGAAGCGAGGTACTGGGCACCATAACGCTGGTTGCCGGTGAGACAGTCGAACGAAGCGAGCTGCTCTACGTGCTCAGCCTTGGCTCCAATCTCTTTGGTTCTCCGGTATTCCTTGTGTTTATCGGTCTGGTCGTATGCGGAGTTATAGGATATGTCATCTTCTCCATGATGAGATCGCGAAGTGTCGGCAGCGTCAAGCGTGTACGACGCTACCGCAGAATGTGACCGCACATCCAACTTCTTCAACAGGAATGATAGAAATGCAGACACACGACCACAACCACCGGTTGTCGGCCTCTCTGCCCGGCTTTATGTTTCCGGTTCTGCTTCTGCTGGCTCTGCTATGCTGTGCATGCCGCCAGTATCCTGCCGTAGAGACGAGCGGAACCATTGTTGAAACAACCTGGCAATCCGAGCTGCTGGCTGACGGAACAGCACGCATAACCGGCTGTTCCACTTCGGAATCCGTACTGGTCATTCCGGATACGCTGGACGGTGCACCGGTCTCCTCCATTGGCAATGATGTATTTTCCGGCAATCGCTCGCTGACCGTAGTTATGCTGCCCGACACAGTGGTATCTGTTGGCAGTCGGGCATTTATGAATTGCAGCTCACTCAACTCCATCACTCTGGGCTCGGTCACTGCTATCGGGTCACAGGCCTTTTCGGGATGCCATTACCTCGCCCGTGCACAAATGAGCACCGAGCTGTTCCTGTTAGGCAAGGGCGCATTTGAAGGGTGCAGTGCCTTCGAGCAGGTCGTACTCCCAGGAACGCTGAAAACCATACCGGACAGCGCTTTTCGCGGATGCGCAAAACTCAAAAACGTTATCATCAGCGACGGTGTAAGAACCGTTGATGACAATGCTTTTCGTGACTGCGATGCACTTATTTCGGTGTCCATACCTGATTCTGTAGACTATATCGGTGATAACGCCTTCGGC
>JAZUOR010000010.1:0-2112 GCA_045604745.1 Acutalibacteraceae bacterium
CCTCAATAACATATCGGTATCATGATATAGGTACAGTATACCGTATCTGATAGCGAAAAAGAAGCCATAATTTATTTAAGCTCTTCGTTTCTGAATTTCACAAAGGAAAGCACCATTGTGACCGCCAGACCGAGCAGGGAAACTGCCGCCGAAACAATAAGATTCTTTGTGCTCGCATCGGCGAGGAGCATGAAGGTCTGACCGACAGGGGTGTATTTAATAATACCCTCCGCCCATTCCTTGCCAATAAGCGGCTGAACCAGAGAATTCAGACCGAGGAGAGCCACGAGGTTGACCATGACCGATGCGCCGAGATTCTTAACCATCATAGAGAGGAAGAAGCAGACGCTTGAAAATGATACCTCAACGAGGGGATAGAGCGCAATTCGCATAACGACCTCACTCAGGAAACTGCCGTCAAAGCCGTCTATACCCTTGACACTAAATGCGAGCACAGCACAGGAAGTCAGAGTGACGATGCCAAACGCAGCAACGGAGAGAGAGAACGAGGCAAGCTTTGCGAGCAGAACGGAGAAGCGGCTGTTGCCTGCCATGACTACTGCCTGGATTCTGCGCTCCTCAAAAGCACCCGTCACATGAACGGCGGTGAATATACCAATAAAGAATATCACAAAGGAATTGAAGTTGTTGCAGCCATGAAGGAACACATCAAAGCCGGTATATACATCATCAAAAAGCGGTAGGAGTGTCATCAGCACAGTTGCGGCAAAAAGCGCAATTCCGATTCCCCGGAACACCTTGGACGACAAGGTCTGCTTCATTTCCCATTTGAAAAGATTTTTCATTTTTATCTCCTCCCCAAAAGCTCCATGTAATAATTTTCAAGCGACTTTTCGTATTTTGTCAGAAGCGTTACAAGAATCTTTCCGTCGAACAGCCATCTTGCGATATACTCGGTCGAAACATCATCAAATATCTTGATTTCGCCGCCGATACGCTCCATAGACTTTATGCCGTTTTGCTCAAGTATCGCGACCGCCTCGTCGGTCTGCGGAGTTTCCGCGATTATATATGCCGAACACTTTTCGTCGAGCTCTTCCTTTGAAATGCACTCGACTATCCGACCGTGGGAAATGATAATGTAATCGGTGACGAGCTGATAAAGCTCTGCCAGAATATGGCTGGAAATTACGATTGTGATGCCATCGTCCTCGCAGAGGGAGCGGAGCAGATTGCGAACATCCACCATGCCCATGGGGTCAAGGCCGTTGACCGGCTCATCGAGAATGAGCAGCTCGGGGCTGTTGATGAGTGCCTGCGCAATGCCAAGCCGCTGCTTCATTCCAAGGGAGAAATCCTTTGCTTTTTTGTGCATTACATCGCCGAGCCCCACACGCACAAGAATCTGTCTGATTTTCTCGTCATCATTCTGTCCGAAGAGAATTTGC
Source organism: Acutalibacteraceae bacterium (assembly GCA_045604745.1). GTDB lineage: Bacteria > Bacillota > Clostridia > Oscillospirales > Acutalibacteraceae > SIG598. The sequence goes on from JAZUOR010000010.1 coordinate 1,410, forward strand.
TGCATTTTAAGATTCTCAAATGCAGTTTTGTTAAGGGATAGAATTGGACGTTCCACCAGACACCCCATTTTCTTTCGAGCTTCCTCAAGCCCTTTCCTGCTCGACTTGCCAAACAGCTCGACGCTGCCGCCGGTAGGATATGTAAGGCCGGTTATCGCTCTTATGGCCGTTGTTTTTCCGGCACCGTTTTCTCCGATGAAGCCATAGATTTTGCCCTTTTCGACAGTAAAGCTCACATCGCGAAGTGCCGTCTTTTCGCCGTAGGTTTTCGTCAGATTGTTAACCCTGAGTATGATATTATCCATAATCCCGGTTCCTTTCTTTTCGGTTGATGACTGGATAATACTCCTCAAACCTTAACTCACCGCACGAATAACATTAACCGAACATTAAAAATCGCCAACAACAGAAAATCCGAACTCAATGCCGATTAGCACCGAGTTCGGATTAGTTTATTTTCTTTGCTTATTTCTTCCCCGTAAGATAGTACACCGCCAGTGCTGTGCGGTGGGAAAGATTTTCCTTTGCAAGGATTGAAGTAATATAGTTCTTTACCGTTCCCTCGGAGATAAACAGCTTTGCAGCAATTTCCTTATTTGAAAGACCGTCGGCGACAGCTTTGATGATCTCCAGCTCACGGGCGGTGTAACCCTCCTCGCTGAAGCCGCCCGATACAGTGGGAGAACTCTGCGTAAAGCTCTCC
>JAZUOR010000011.1:0-4028 GCA_045604745.1 Acutalibacteraceae bacterium
GTACGGGTCGCAGCTGTCGTTGGTCAGGAAGGCTCCGTTGTGCCCCAGGGCCTCGGCAGTGCGGAAGATGGCTCCCACATTGCCCGGATCCTGAAGGTTCTCCATAAGCACAAACTGACCGTCGGTCTTTATGTTTTCAAGGTCGATGGTGTTCTTTATCATTTCCGCCACCACGAACACACCCTGCGGGCTGACCGTGTCGGCGATCTTTTCGGCTATTTCGTCTGTTATCTGGTAGCTTTTGTCCGCCGCACGCTCCAGACGCTCCACCGTTTCGGTGTAGCGCTGATATGCGTCCTCGGTGTAGAAGAGCTCGCATATGCGGCAGTGGTTTTCCAGCACCTCGGTGCACAGCCGTGTGCCCTCGGCGATAAACCGTCCGGTCTGTCTGCGCTCACGGGCACTTGCCATGAGCTTGGTCGCCGCCTTGACGGTCTGATTGTCCTTGCTTGTTATCTCTATTGCCATAACCGCACCTCACTTTGTTGTATGGTGATTGGTTGATACATTGCCTTTAAATTAGTATTATACCACGCAGATTTGTTTTTATCTATATGCTGCACGTGAAATATAGGTAAATATTTTTCAATAATATGTTCAGATAACGAAAATCCGCCCGGAGACCGAAGCCTCCGGGCGTGATTACAGATTATTAAAGAGCAGCCTTGGCCTGCTCAACCAGATCGGCAAAGCCCTTGGGATCAGCGATGGCGATCTCGGAGAGCATCTTGCGGTTGATGTCGATCTTGGCCAGCTTGAGGCCGTGCATGAACTGGCTGTAGTTGATGCCGTTCAGCTTGCAGCCGGCGCTGATGCGGGTGATCCACAGTCTGCGGAAGGCACGCTTCTACTGACGGCGGCCGACGTATGCGTAGTTGCCGGACTTCATGACGGCTTCCTTGGCCATCTTGAAGTGCTTGCTTCTTGCGCCCCAGTAGCCCTTGGCCAGCTTCAGGATCTTATTTCTTCTCTTGCGCGTAGAGAGCGCGCCTTTTACACGAGCCATTTATGTTACCTCCGAAAAGATGTATTCAGGAATGAATCAGTCAGTTGTGTTTATTTGTAGGGGATGAGCTTGGCGACCTTCGCCTCGTTGGTACGATCGACAACGGTGGTCTTTCTGAGGTTTCTCTTTCTCTTGGCGCTCTTCAGGGCGCTGTTGAGCTTGTGGCTCTTGTAGGCGTGAGCACGCATGATTTTGCCGGTGCCGCTCTTCTTGAAGCGCTTCTTGGCACCGCTGTGGGTCTTGATCTTAGGCATTTGGATTGTCCTCCTTGTTTTTGTCTTGCTTTGTGGTGACAACGGGCTTGGGTGCCATGAACATGAGCATGTTACGGCCTTCAAGCTTCGCAGGCTTTGCGATGTTGGCGATTTCGGAAAGGGCCTCGGCAAAACGTCTCATGACCTCCAGGCCGTGTTCGGGATGTCCCATTTCACGTCCGCGGAAGCGGATGGATGCCTTGACCTTGTTGCCATCGTTGAGGAAACGGCGGGCGTGTCCGACCTTGGTTTCAAAGTCATGGGTGTCGATATTCAGGGAAAGGCGAACCTCCTTGATCTCCACCACACGCTGATTCTTTTTGGCCTCTTTTTCCTTCTTCTGCTGTTCAAAGCGATACTTGCCGTAGTCCATGATCTTGCACACAGGCGGCTGAGCCTGCGGGGCGATCTTGACCAGATCCAGCTCTGCCTCGGCGGCCAGGTCGAGTGCCGCCTGGGAACTCATGATTCCGAGCTGAGTACCGTCTGTTCCAATGACGCGCACTTCGCTGTCGCGAATTTCATCATTGATCTGAACCTGCTGTTCTTTACTGATAGCCAAGCACCTCCGGTAATCTTTTTGAATGCAAAAAAGACGCGTCGGGCAGCAGCTACCCCGCGTCAATAAGAAAACAGCACACGTGCATGGCACGGCTGCGCCGTAACTGTATTGACCCTTGACCTTTCCGGCTGGGGTGAGCCACATGAGCGGCTTCTTTGTTGCTCAGGTATTATAACAGTACGCACGGAACTTGTCAATAGCTGTGACCAAAATTTACACAGAAATAATCCTGTCGATTTTTTCGCTTAAGCTATGGAAATTCCCGGAGCACGGTGTTATAATAATTTGGTTAAGGCACAGCCGCACGCTGACCGTGCGTCCGGCTGATATCAATTATAACACATTTACTCCCGGAAGAAAAGAGGTGACACGATGAATTCCGAGCCTGACAGTTACGGGCGAAGTAGAAAAAACCGCGCCGCACGCACAGACTGCGGCGGTCTGATCGTGTCCTCTGCCGGGACGGCGGTCTGACCGCTTTTTCTGCCCTGCAGGCGCGGCAGAAAGGATGGCTGCGCCATGATTGAATATTTCAAGAGCTTCGACGGCGTACTGCGCCGTGTGGATGAGCTTTCGGCGGGAGTGTGGGTATGCGTCACCGCACCCGATCAGGCCGAATGCGACTCACTCATTTCCCACTTTGAGCTGGAACCCGATTTCATTCGTTCCGCACTGGACGAGGAGGAGACCTCCCGTATCGAGAGCGAGGACGGCAACTCCCTTATTATTCTGGACATTCCTCACGTGGAAAAAAGCGGTGACAGCGTGGTATATTCCACCATGCCTATCGGTATTATTGTTACCAAGGCCAACGTCATCACCGTTTCGCTGCGTGAAAATCCCCTTGTCAACGAATTCACCGAAGGCGTTGTCAGGGGACTCAACACCGAATTCAAAACCCAGTTTGTTCTGCGGTTCATGCTGCGGGTAGCCGGACGTTACCTCCAGCATCTGCGCCAGATCGACCGCCTGTCAACCCATACCGAACAGGAGCTGCGCAAGTCCATGAAGAGCAAGGACCTGATAAAGCTGCTGGATATCAACAAATCCCTGGTTTACTTCTCCACCTCCCTCAAGGCCGATGCCGCCACGCTGGAGAAGATGATGCGCGGACGATATCTCAAGATGTACCCTGAGGATCAGGAGCTGCTGGAGGACGTGCTCATTGAGGTGCGTCAGGCCATTGAGATGGCCACCATCTACACCAACGTTCTCAACAGCATGATGGACGCTTCGGCATCGCTCATTTCAAACAACCTCAACGACATAATGAAGGTTCTCGCCGGCATCACTATAGTCATAGCCGTTCCCACCGTCATTTCCGGCCTGTACGGCATGAATATCGACGGCGGATTCATGCCCTTCTCCCAGTGGTGGTGGTTCCCCTGTCTGCTTTCGGTCGTCATAATGGCAGGTGTGGCCTATGTGCTCAAGCGACGTGATATGCTCTGATCCCGCGTCGCACAGGGCGTTTGGTGTAAAATACGCTTGATTTTTGCATGTTGCTGTGATAATATTAATTATGTAAAGATTTATTTATTGTTCACAACCAACAAAACGCGCGCCGAACGCTGAATTTTTGTCACAAGTTGACAAATCTTCGGCGCATAGTTGCGGTATCTGATTGCAACATATCGTGCGTTTAAGTTGTCTGTGCATAATTTTTCAGAAATTTCAATAATTATTCCATTCTTTATTTACCAGAGATAAATAATTCTGTGGAGTCGGAATATCAGGAGGATACGAGGCATGAGTGTGCAGGAGGGCAAGCGCTTCAGACGCAGCTTTTACGGCTACAACCGGGCTGCGGTAGATGCCGAATTCGGTCGTCTTATGACACAGGCCGATTCGCTCATCGGTGAGCGCGAAAATATGCAGACCCAGATCAATGCGCTCAACGAGGACAAGGCGTTCCTCAGCCGCGAGCAGTCGCGTCTGAATGCGTCTCTTTCAACATCCACCACACAGATCGTCGAGCTGGAATCCAGCCTTGCCCGTGCAAAGGGTGAGAACGATACACTCACACGTGCGGTGGAGGCTCATAAGGCCGAAAACAGCGCTCTGCAGCTTCGCTGCGAGCAGCTGCGCGAGCGTGACCGCGACTTTTCCATGAGAGAGCGGGAGTTCGCCGAGCTTCAGGGCTCGGTTTCTTCCATCATGTCGGTCACCAAACGTGCTGCCGACCGCCTGTTCCAGAAGGCTGTTG
>JAZUOR010000012.1:0-4923 GCA_045604745.1 Acutalibacteraceae bacterium
AGTATCGACCGTTAAAAAACTGTGCGACGGATTGGGTATCACAATCATAGATTTTTTTAATGTGGATTTGTTCCGCAACCTGGAACAGGAAATAGTTTAGAATATTGAACAGATAAAAATATAACGATACCCCCGACTGGATAACAGTCGGGGGTTCTTGTATCTATACAGTTACAGATTCAGAAAATCCTTGCGATATTTAACACCGAAGAATTCTGCCAGTTCAACCATTTCCTCGTCTTTGATGGTATTTATCCTCGGCAGGTGAGCAGTCAGCATATAAATCTGAGCCGCTTTTTCAACAGTTTCAATAAGTCCGAATGTCTCGTCCATGGTTTTGCCTGCGCCGTAGATGCCATGCATGCCCCAGACAACAAGACGAAACTCCTTCATCTTCTCTGCAGTGGCTTCGCCGATTGAATTTGTACCGCAGAGCATCCAAGGAAGAACGCCTACACCATCAGGGAATACTACGATGCATTCGGTACACATCTCCCACAAAGTATGAGTGAATTTCTTTTCATCGAGCTCGTGGACGTAATTCATTGCAAGGGTGTGGGTGGGGTGACAGTGCATGACCACGCGGTTTTCGCTGTCAACACTCAGTCTTGCCATGTGGCTCATGAGGTGTGCAGGAAATTCTGATGTGAACTTTCCACCGTCCTTATAGCCCCAAAGCAGTTCTGCGGTCTGTCCGTCTTTTGCAATACGCACGATGCCGAGATTATTTTCGGGGACGGAATCCACATTCTTAAAATATTTGCCTGTTCCAGTGACGATAAATATTCTGCCGATAATAGGTGAAGCATCAAATCCAAGAGGAATGGTGCGCAGTACATTGTTCAAATCGAGATATTCTGCAACCTCGTTTTCATTGAGCATATAGCTTATATTTCCGCCGTTTCGCTCGTCCCAGCCGAGGCGATACATATTTGCTGTGGTTTTGCGCATTTCCTCTACAAATGACGCAGTAAGTATATCTTTCATAGAATTAACCTCTCTTGCTAAGTACATCGGATTCATATTGCTTAACGGTGCCGAACCATTCACCGTCCGCAGGAGCGCCGCATTCACGGCAATACTGTTCCCATATTTCGCCAAAAGGCAGAGTCTTGAACTCTTCCTGCAGAACCATAAGCTCAGTCCAGTTATCGCTGTTCTGTAATTTGGTCAGGTCAGGAGAAACCAGTGCCATGAGAAGAGCTTTCTGCACATTGCGGAAGCCCACTGTCCAAGCGGCGATACGATTGATTGAAGCATCAAAATAATCAAGAGCTATTTTTACCCTGCCGTCAAGACCACCGCATCTGACAATTTCCTTGCAAATTTCCTTTGTCTCATCATCAAGCAGTACAACATGGTCAGAGTCCCAACGAATAGGACGGGTGATATGCAGTGCAATTTCGGGGAAGAAAGCAAGCAGTGCGGGAATCTTATCAGAAACAACCTCGGTGGGGTGGTAATGACCGTTATCCATCAAGGGAATACATCTTTCTTTATTCATTGCGGCATATCCCAGAGCGAATTCAGCAGAACCGACAGTGTAAGATTCAACACCGATGCCGAATACCTTGGATTCAACACAGGGCTTGACTTTATCAAAATCAAAAGGCTCCGACAGGATTTCATCGATTGATTCCTTGTAACGAATTCTCGGTCCCATGCGGTCAGCAGGAATATCTTTAAAGCCGTCACCAGTCCAGATGTTCATAACGCAGGGCTGACCGAGCTCCTCAGCAAGATACTGCGAAATTCGTATACATGCCTTGCCGTGGGCAATCCAGAATCTGCGTGTATCTGCGTTGGGTGAGGAAAGGGTCAACGGGTCGCAGTTGGGGTGAGAGAAGAATGTGGGATTGAAGTCACAGCCTAAATTGCGTGCCTTGCAGAAGTCAACCCATTTCTTGAAATGCTTGGGCTCAAGCTTATCGCGGTCAACCCAACCGCCGTTTTCTTCGTCAAATATGGCGTAGCTCGCATGGAGATTCATCTTTTTTGTGCCTGGGCAAAGCTTCAGCACCATGTCAATATCGCTCATCAGCTCATCGGGTGTGCGTGCTCTGCCGAGATAATTGCCTGTGGTCTGTATTCCGCCTGTAAGAGGCTTGCTGGGGTCTGTGTCAAAGCCTCTTACATCGTCACCCTGCCAGCAGTGCAGAGCAACAGGGATATTCTTAAGCTTTGCAATAGCGGCATCAGTATCAATACCTAAAGCCGCATATTTTGCCTTTGCGTCTGTATAACTCATTTGACTAACCTCCGTTAGCTGCATATCATTTAAGCATTTTAAAAAGACCCTTTATAAAATGTCCGTTTGCCATTGCAAGCAATCCTTCAAAAAGTCCGCCTTTCATTCCGCCTGAAATCTGCATGCTTCTCAGCGGCCCACCTGCGCTCGACTCCATAAGCATCCTAAATTCAGGATTTGAATAGTCCTTTTTACCGCCGAAGCCCTTGGCAATCACATTTTCGGTGCCCCAGTACATTGCTCTCATTACCCATGAATAGTCACGCATTTCCATAACAGAATTATCCATGGTGAACTGACCTTTTTTCAGAATGGGTGGGGAATAGCTTCTTCCAAGCATAGCTTCCCACTGTGCCTGCTTTGGATTGCCGATGGGGTTTTCGTACCAGCTAACCTTCTGCCATTGGGGGATATCAATAATATCTCCGTCTTTGTGAACAGTCTCGGAAAGAGAATCAATCTCAATGCGGTAATCCCCTTCGGGAATCTTCCAGCCATCGTTCCACACTGCAAAACTGCGGTCATTGAGAGTGAAGCTGATTTTCGTACATTCGCCGGGCTGCAGATATACTTTGCAGAAATCCTTAAGCTCCCTTACAGGGCGGTGAATACCGTCCTGAGGAGGTGCGATATACAGCTGTACGACCTCGCTGCCTGCAATATTACCTGTGTTTGTGACAGTAACGGTTACGGTGTCACCATCAATATTCAAATCTGAATAGCTGAAGGTGGTGTATGAAAGTCCGTGTCCGAAGGACCAGCGAACAGGAATGTGGGCTTTTTCATAATAGCGATAGCCGACATAGATACCCTCCATGTACAGAGCATCTCGCTGTTTATCATAAGTATCTGATGAAGCACAATCATTGTAGCAAACAGGCCAGCTTTCTGCAAGCTTTCCGCAGGGATTCGCCTTGCCGTACAGAAGATTTGCAGCAGCAGTACCGACACCCTGACCTCCAAGTCCGAGGTACAGAATACCTTTTACTTTGTCAGCCCAGGGACATTCAACAGCACTGCCGCACATAAGCACGACCACTGTGTTTGGATTGGCAGACGCAACAGTCTCAATCATGCGGATATGTCCGTCGGGCATTTCCATATTATCGCGGTCGAAGCCTTCAGACTCGTATCTGTCGGGTAAACCTGCAAACACTACTGCAACCTGAGCTTTTTCAGCGGCGCTCGTGGCTTCCTGCAGCAAGCTGTCATCTGTGTCACCTTGCTCATCACAGCCTGCTGCATAGATGCAATCGGGCATAGCCTCAAGAGGAGATACAATTCGGGTAGGATTTATATGGCTGGAGCCTGCCCCTTGATAACGGGGGTGCTTTGCCATGTGTCCGATAATTGCAACGGACTGTTCTTCATTTATCGGGAGAATACCATCGTTTTTAAGGAGTACCGCACCCTGCTGTGCTGCAAGAACAGCAAGCTCGTGGTGAGCATCGTAATCACACGAATACTCGTCTGAAAGGACTTTATCAGCATTTAAAACAAGCTTTAAAATCCTTTCAACGCTCTTATAAATATCACTTTCGGAAAGAGTTCCTTTTTTTACAGCCTTCAAACATTCCTTTTCCATATATGCGCTGCCGCCGGGCATATTCAAATCGCAGCCTGACTTGAAGCCCTTCATTCGGTCGTTCATGGCGCCCCAGTCGGTGACGACCATGCCGTCAAAGCCCCATTCGGAACGAAGAATATCAGTCAGAAGCATTTTGCTGTCGCTGCAGTGCGTGCCGTTGATTTTGTTATAGGCGCACATTATTGTAGCGGGCTTGCCTTCCTTGACAGCGGTTTCAAAGCCAGAGAGATAAATCTCTCTCATAGTGCGCTCGTCCATAATGCTGTCAGACTGGAAACGCTTGTATTCCTGATTGTTGAAGGCAAAATGTTTGAGACTTGTGCCGATGCCGAGCTTCTGAACGCCCTTTATACAGGAAGCGGCAAGTTTGCCTGCAAGGTATGGGTCTTCGGAAAAATACTCGAAATTTCGTCCGCACAAGGGGTTTCTCTTAATGTTTGCACCGGGACCAAGTACAAGTCCTGAGCCTTGAGTGCGAGCCTCTTCGCCTATTGCCTGACCGATTTTCTCAAGAAGCTCCTTGTCCCATGATGAGGCAGTGGTTACCGCTGTCGGGAAACAGGTAGCAGGCTCTGATTCATTGATGCCCAGCATATCGGTTCCCTTGCTTCTGCCTTGCTTGCGCAGACCGTGAGGGCCATCGCACATAAACATGGAGGGAATATCGTATTTTTTCATTTCCTTTGTTTCCCAGAAGGATTCGCCTGAACAGAGGGCAATTTTATCCTTAAGAGACATTTTTGAAATTATTTCCTGTATGTTCAAGAGAATCACTCCTCAAAAATATGTGTTCCTGCTAAGACAGTTTCCATTCTGCCGCCGGGGAGTGTAATAGAAGCTGTGCAGTTTTCGGGGACGGTTACAGTGTAGATGGTTTTATTGTTTTCACGAACCCAACTGCTCTTCACTTTGCCATAAATACTTTGATAAGCTGCCTTGGCGTAAGTAAAGTGTCCGCCGGGTCTGGGAGAAATATCAAAATGATTTTCTTTACTAATGCAGATACCGCACATGGCTTTGAACAGCCATTCGCAGACTGCGCCCTTGGAGTAATGGTTAAGCGATGCAATACCATCGGGAGCATTGG
>JAZUOR010000013.1:0-8246 GCA_045604745.1 Acutalibacteraceae bacterium
AACATGGGCGGCTGGGCGGGATTTTCGATATTCTGAGGCGTGATATTTATGCGCGGACAGGCTGCACGGGTGGAAATGAGCAGCCGGTACGTGCCCTCTCTGCCTCGCATGACCAGCACCAGCTCCTCACGGGAGGGCTGCTGCACCTTGTCCACCTTCATGCCCGCAAGCTTTTCGTTCAGCTCCCGGCGCACAAGAGAAAGAGTTGCTCCGTCAAGTGCCATGGTATACTCCTTTGGGTCTAAATTCTTTGTTTTCCCACCGCGTGTTCCGACGGGTCGACGTTATTTCAGATTCAGAGTCGGACGATGTATTCCTCCGGTGCATATTCCTCGGCGCAGAAGAACTCTGCATCCGGACACCGCTCTGCAAGACAGTCGGCAAGCTGACGCACTATCAGCCGCTCGGTCGCAAAGTGCCCCGCAGCGATGACCGACATGCCGCCGTCGCGGGCATCCAGAAGCTCATGGTGCTTGGCCTCGCCGGTTATCAGCACATCTGCGCTTCCTAGCAGGTCATACACCTCACCGCCGCCGGAGCCGCATATGACCGCAGCTTTCCTTACGGGTCTTCCGCTGTCCGCCAGCTGAACACCGCTGATGTCAAGAGCCTTGCAGACATGAACCGCCAGCTCCGCGGCAGACATCTCCTGCGCAAGAGTACCGACCATGCAGAAGGGCATTTCCTCCAGCCGTTCAAAGCCCTCAAAGCCGAGAGCACGCACAAGGCATTCGTTGACTCCGCCGGGTGCAACGTCGAGGTTGGTGTGAGCCGAGATAACGTCCACTCCTCCGGCAATCAGCTTATAGATCGTGCTTTGGGACGAAATGCATTTGACGGGACGGAAGATAAAGGGATGATGAGTCACCAGCAGCTGGCAGTTCCTGTCGATGGCCTGCTGCGCTGCCGAGGCCGAAGCATCCAGCGCCACCATCACACGGGTGACCTCCCTTTCCCGGCTGCCGATGAGCAGTCCGGCGTTGTCAAAGCCCATCTGGCTGTCAAAGGGTGCAAAGGAATTTATGATATCGTATATGTTGCCGACTGTTGTCATGGCTTTCTCCTTCCGGGGCGGCATCACGCTGCTTTGCAGGTGAGCACACACGCCGTATCTTTGCAAAATATGCTTATTCTATTTATTCAGCCCACGGGCAAGTGTCCTTGCCTGCTCTCTGGCTTCAGCTGTAACGCCTGCGCGGTCGGTATCGGCACACACGGTCATGCCGGCAAGACGGGCATTGAGCGGAGGCAGCAGCCACCGCAGCTGCTGTGCAACAACCTCACCCTTTTCCGGCGGTGATCCGGCAGTAAGCAGTACCACTGCCGCACGCTGCTTTGCTGAGAAGGGACTGCTTTCCATTCCCCGCTCCTGCGCCGCAAAACAGCGCTGGGTGCGGTCAACGAGCGCCTTCAGAGGCGCGGGAAAGGTGAGGAAGTAGACCGGCGACGCTATGACCAGTACATCACAGGCTACGATCGCCTCCAGAACGCGCTCCATGTCGTCATTCAGCGGACAGAACCACCTGTCTTCGCAGGCACCGCAGCCGGTACAGGGCTGAACGCTGAGCCCGCAGGCATCAAAGTATTCGTATTCCGTACCGTCGGGCATGGCAGAAACAAAGGCATCCAGCAGCTGTGCCGTGTGCCCGTTTTTTCTCGGTGAGCCAAAAATCAGGACTGCTTTCATCTTCAATATATTTTCCTTACATGGTTATTCTCTGGATAATGACTATCAGGATGCCGATGGCGACGCCTATGCTGACAAAAGGAAGTCTGCCGTCTCTGAACTTTGCGATGATGCGCAGCACCAGTGCCGCCATAAAGCAGCACAGGGATGCTATGATTATTATGTTTGCCCAAAGGGCACTGAAGGTGATTCCGGTCAGCTCCACAAAGACCAGCACAAGAGCCAATACAGCGACGCCGCACACGGCAAGAATAATCTGCGCTTTTTTCATTGTATACTCTCCGTTTCTTCTGTTTCAGCGAAAATTATACCACACCGCCGCACAATGCGCAACAAGCGTATAAGCCCGCCGACATAATAATGTATTGACAAACCTGTCCATCGTGGTATAATAGTCAGGCCTTATATGAGGGAGTAGCGAGCGAAGCATCCGGTGACGGATGACCGCGGCAAGTCAACATACTGACCGAAACGGTCTGGCTTGTCTTAATTCGCAAGACTCATGTGCAAGCAACACCGCTGCGCATGGAGTCTGTCCTTTTGTCTTCCGACCCGTGCAGCGTGATGCTGCGGCGGGTTTTTATTTTTTATCATAACGGAGGAAGTAAAAATGGACTGGAGTATTGTGTTTTTCTTCAACAGCATTCTGCTGGGTGTCGGGCTGGCAATGGATGCCTTTTCGGTTTCGCTGGCCAACGGGCTCAACGAGCCCTGCATGAAAAATGGCCGCATGTGCCTCATCGCGGGCACATTCTCATTCTTTCAGTTCATGATGCCCATGATCGGCTGGATATGCGTGCACACAGTGCTGCAGTATTTTTCCATCTTTGAAGACTTCATCCCGTGGATAGCGCTGATTCTGCTTTGCTGCATCGGCGGCAATATGCTGCGCGAAGGACTGAAGGGCGGCGAGTGCGGAGAAAAGCCCGCCGTAGGATTCGGCGCGCTGATGGTGCAGGGCGTTGCTACCTCCATCGACGCGCTGTCGGTCGGCTTCACCATTGCCGACTACGGCTGGCTCATGGCACTGGTTTGCTGCCTGCTCATCGCCGTGGTCACCTTTGCCATCTGCATGGGCGGTCTTGCCATAGGCAGAAAATTCGGCACAAAGCTCGCCGGCAAAGCATCCATTCTCGGCGGCGTGATACTCATTCTCATCGGACTTGAGATTTTCATTACCGGAATTATCGGATAATCTCAGCAAACATAAACTGCCGTAAATACAAAAACAGTCTGCCTCTGGAAGCTTTCCTGCTTCACCGGCAGACTGTTTTTCGTTTTTATTCAATTGCCGGTAGCCACACCGGCAGCGGCGTGCCTGACGGTATGTCCCGCCTTACTCCGGCTTTTCACCGGAACGTAAACAGGCCGGTCGGCACTGTTGTCATACTCCACCACGGCAAACATTATCACCAGCAGAGCTGCGGTGGGCAGCGGACAGAACAGTCCCGGATTGGTCTGGGACATAAGCAGAATGCCGATAAACGCAATGGTCATGATAAAGGCATCCTTATGCCGCTTTGACCAAAGCAGGCGCACCCGCTCGACAAACTGGAAGAGATATGCCGCACAGCCCACGATGCCCAGCGAGCCCATAACCTGCAGGATGGAGTTATGATAGAAGCTGATGGAGCCGTTGACTCCCTCGTAGATATCGATATTTTTCATGTTTCCGATGCCGTAGCCCAGCAGCGGTTGGGCAAAAAAGTCAATAAAGCCCTGACGGTAAAAACTGGGACGTGCCTCGTCGGGACGAATGAGGTGCTGCCCGAACCGTCCGCCGGCACCGAAAAACAGCTTATACATCACAAAGCCGCATATCACCGCCGCCGGCAGTGCAAAAATCAGGGCAAGACGGCGGAAATCAGCCCGCTTTTCCGGATAACGGATGTAGACGTAGCCAAGGCACATCACCAGCTCTGCCGAACCAAAGAGCAGACCGCTGCGCGAGCCGCCAACAAGCATCATCAGATAGATAAAAGCCATGCCAAGCAGATGGACGGCGCTGCGGCGGGCAAACAGGCAGCTCATGGGCAGTCCGAAGAGCATCATGGTGGTGCAGAAGTTGCGGTAGCTGATGAACGGTGTTTTGAAATCGGGAACGATTTTTTCCCAGTTGCGTACATAGAACAGCACGATTATCAGCGCCGCCATCAGCGCAAGACCGTACAGCAGAGCCGCAAAGCGCTCCACGATGTCATAGCCGCGCGGTCTGGAAAAACGGGAGCACAGCAGAATGTATAGCACCAGCAGTGCACCGCCCAGTCCCAGCATATAGTAAAGGGCGATGGGACTGAAATATTCCTCCGGCGGTATGACGCCTATACCGCCCACAATAAGCGCTATGCTGACACCGGCGAGGCTGTAAAACATCTGTCCGCGCACGAACTTTCCTCTGTAGGCAAAAATGTGTACCAGCAGAGCCGCAGCAAAGGGAACGGTCACCCACGCATATTCGGTCAGAGCATAGTAGTTGGTGTAAAACGAGGTCAGCGACATGACGGCGAACATCACCGGGCACAGTGCCGACAGCGTGTCGTCGGAAAACACCAGCACCCACATGGCGATGAACGCCAGAGCCATTCCGCCGGCAAGATTGAGCCCGGAACACAGAGCCAGTGCCGTCAGCAGGCACAGAGACGGTATGTACCAGCGTCCGGAGATGACGCTGCAGGTCATCTCCCTTAATCTTTCTATCATCATTATCCTCCGAAGCATAACCACACATACACGGGGCGTTTCCCGCCGCCGCTGTTCTTCTTCACTCACACATTGCCTTCAATACGGCAATTTATCATGGGATAATATGCCACACCGAAACAGAGAAGTCAAGGAACAATGATGACCCTTTCCGGTTACAAAAATGTTACGATTTCATGCGGTTTTTCGGGATTTTGCCCCTTTTCGGTCTATTGTAGCAAACATATAATCGGCGCCCCATATATTTGTGCACATGCGACAAAGCAGCCCTGACCGGAAGGTGTGGTCAGGGCTGCTGAATATTACGTTGTTATTTCTGCCCGTCAAGCCGTCTTGCCCATTCGCCGGACACGGCATCGCTGGGCATGCGCCAGTCTCCTCTGGGAGAAAGTGCCACCGAGCCAACCTTGACACCGTCGGGAACACAGCTGCGTTTGTACTGCTGAGTGAAGAACCTGCGGATAAAGACCGTCAGCCATTTTTTCACAGTTGCACTGTCGTACTGTCCCTCAAACGCCTTGCAGGCGATATGATACAGCCGGTCAGGTTCGCAGCCCCGACGGACAAAATGATAGATAAAGAAGTCGTGCAGCTCATAGGGGCCTACGATATCCTCTGTCTTCTGGGCAATGTCGCCGTCCTTCGGGGGCAGCAATTCCGGGCTGACCGGTGTGTCAAACACATCGGTGAGCACCGCCTCCAGCTCTCCTCCCCGCAGATGCGCCTCATGGAGAACGATATGCCGTATGAGCGTTTTGGGAATCGAGCAGTTGAGTCCGTACATGGACATATGGTCGCCGTTATAGGTGGACCAGCCCAGCGCCACCTCGGAAAGGTCTCCGGTACCGATGACTATGCCGTTTTCCATGTTGGCAATATCCATGAGTATCTGGGTACGTTCACGAGCCTGAGCGTTTTCGTAGGTCACGTCAGTGGTAACACCGTCATGGCCGATGTCGCTCAGATGCAGCTCCGCAGCCTTTGCGATCGGAATCTCACGCAGGGTCACGCCATACGCTTCGGCGAGGCGGCAGGCGTTGGATTTGGTGCGGTCGGTGGTCCCAAAGCAGGGCATGGTTATGGTTATGATGTTTTCGCGTGCGATATCCAGATAATCAAAGGTTCGCACACAGGCAATGAGCGCAAGCGTGCTGTCGAGACCTCCGGAAAGACCCAGCACCGCTTTTTTGCAGCCGATAGCGGCAAGGCGTGCCGCCAGAGCCCGGCTCTGCATGGTCAGAATATCCTCGCACCGCTTCTCGCGCTCCGCCCGGTCATCCGGAACAAAGGGCAGGGTATCAAACTGCCTGCGCAGATCGGTATCGGCGGGAGTAAGGCTGAAAGAAACGCGTGTTCCCTCTCCCGCACTGCCGGCAAAGCCGCTGACCCGGCGGCGCTCGGCGCGAAGGAAGCCGATGTCAATATCCGCGGTGACCATGCCGTTAGCCTGCCATTTTCGCTCG
This sequence comes from Acutalibacteraceae bacterium, assembly GCA_045604745.1. Taxonomy (GTDB): domain Bacteria; phylum Bacillota; class Clostridia; order Oscillospirales; family Acutalibacteraceae; genus SIG598. Next base: position 5,851 of record JAZUOR010000013.1, read on the forward strand.
TCCAGCAGTACACCGTTCTCGCCGATAATGCAGTGTCCGGAGTATACGGCGTCGCCGGTGGATTCTCCCTCTCCGGCATTGGCGCAGGCATAGGCACACAGCAGCCGAGCCGACTGGACGCTTACCGTATTGCGCCGGTAGCTCTCTTTGCCCGCCAGCTCACAGGCGGCGGACAGATTTGTGATGACCGTGGCTCCCTCCATAGCCATGCGCTGGGAGGGCTGCACGGGAGCATACAGGTCGTCACCCATTTCAGCTCCCACCACAAGACCGGGCATGTCCTCACACACATGGAGCAGTCCGGCTCCCAGAGGCACTCTGAAACCGGCATAGCTGACCGTGACCGGACATGCGGGAGCGGAGGCAAACACACGTCCCTCGCAGTGCTCGCCGTAGTCGGGAATGTTCGTTTTGGCGGTCAGTGACAAAAGCTTGCCCCGGCACACAGCTGCAGCACAGCTGTACACCCGTGACTCTGCCGCTACGGGGACGCCGACAAGCAGCAGCATATCAAGCTCTGCCGTCCGGAGAACAATCTCTCTTACGGCCTGCTCGGCACTCTCCAGAAGCACTCCGCGCACAAACAGATCGCCGCAGGACGCTCCGGTCACACACAGTTCCGGGAATACCGCCACACGCACGCCGTCAGCATACATGTTTTTCGCCATGGCAATGATTTTTGCAGCGTTTCCTGTGCAGTCGGCCACCCTGATAGCCGGTGAGCAGCAGCCTATTTTCACAAAGCCGTATTTCATGCAGAATTCCTCCTGACCCCTTGGTCAACATGTTAAGGACGCACCGGTCAGAACCGGCATGCCGGACCGCCACGGGCGGTTCATTCAGTAACTCTTCAGGAATTATTATACCGCTACAGATATCTCCTGTGCAAGTATTATTGCCCAAAAAGGCACTTCAACACAAATTATTACGTCCTTTTGTCTCCGACACTCAAAAATATTGACGCAGGGAAAACGGAGTAGTATAATACTTATTTAATAAGACCGCTGACCATATTCTGCATACCGTGCAGCGAAAGGAAGGTTTGAGCGATGGATAACGGAACGGAGCAATATTTTGACAGCCAGCCCCTGTATATGGACGACCCCGGAATATATGCCGCCGATCAGGCCGTGTACAACGCGGACATTCCTGTCTACAACGCCGACATTCCCATGTACAATGCCGACGTGCCCATGTACAGCGCCGACCAGCCTGCCTACAACCCCGAACGCACCTACGGAAGCAGTGACGGACAGGAAGAGCTTCCGCCTGAGCCGGAGGATTCCCCCTATGAGGATCCGGTGGTGCGGCACATTCTCTCGCTCAGAGACGACAAATACCGCACCCGCATGCTGCGCTATCTGAACGAAAAGACCAAGCCGGTCAACGACCTGCATCCGGCAATCGTCCTGATGGCCCTGCTGGTCTTCTTCCCTGCCGGTCTGTGCATGATGTATTTCGGCACCCGTTGGGGTGCTCTTGCAAAAACAGTCATAACTGTTTTTGTGCTGCTGATGGCTCTGGCGATATACGAAATACTGGTGCTGGGCGATGTGCTTCCCACTCCCAGTCTTATCGGCACAGTGGTGTATCTCTTCCAGCAGCTTACCGGAGGAGGAGCCGCCGAGGCGGCGTAGCCCCTCTGTCCCGAAGCGCTGAGGAGACCGTTTTTCCTCAGGACCGGGAGGACGTTTCTCCTCTTTCATAGATCAGGGCCGCAATTCGCAGCCCAAAACGAAAACCCAAAGAAATCGAGGTAATACCTTTGACCGACTACACAAGGCGCACATGGGTCGACATTGACCTTGACGCCGTCAAGCATAATCTTGACCTCATCCGCAGCCGCACGGGCAGCGTGGAGGTAATGTGCATTGTCAAGGCCGATGCCTACGGGCACGGCGTGGAGCATATCGCTCTTGAATACCAGCGCATGGGCATAAAGTGGTTCGGCGTGTCCAACATTGAGGAGGCCGTGGAGCTGCGCAAATGCGGCATCCGCGGCGACATACTCATTCTCGGCTACACTCCGCACAAGGTCACCCAGCTGCTCAGCGACTACGATATCACCCAGGCGGTATTCTCCGAAGAGTACGCCGAGGGACTTTCGCAGGCAGCGACCGCTCTGGGAGTGACTGTCAAGTGCCACATCAAGGCCGACACCGGAATGGGACGCATCGGCTTCAACTGCCGTCGGGACGACTTCACCGACTCCCAGATGGAGTCCTGCGCAAGAGTGTGCGCTCTGCCCGGTCTGGATGTCACCGGCATCTTCACCCACTTTGCGGTGGCAGATGACGGCGAGGACGGCGAGCAGTTCACCCGCAGCCAGTACGCGGCATTCACCCGCCTCATCGACGGGCTTGCCCGGCGCGGCATCACCTTCCGATGGCGTCACT
>JAZUOR010000014.1:0-6451 GCA_045604745.1 Acutalibacteraceae bacterium
GCACACAGCAGCACCGCAGCCGCAGCACAGTACACGGTAAAGAACGCACTGCCGGTGCTGTCGGATTTAAGTATGCCGAGTTTGGTCAGAAACCCTGTCATGGTAAACGCCATTGGCATGAGACGATCCACACCGATGAGAGCGAAAACAATATTGATTCCGCTGAATACTGCAGCCAGCACCAGACCAAGTCTCGAAACAAGATTGATCGTCTTTCTGATTTTTCCTTTCACTTTGCGGCCTCCTCAGTCAAATCTGTTTTCCGTAACAACATACTATAGTCTTCACATAACCGTTTATTCAGCTGCTGATGGTGCACATCGGTACCAGTGCCACTGGCAGTTGATAACTCACGGTCCCGGATTATTGCACGGCAACTATCAACTAATATATTACATCATAACTGTAGTGTTATCAATATAAAAAAGCAAAAACGCTCCCAGTGTAAAAATCAAGCCGGGAGCGTCTGCGATGGTCATTATTTCATTCCGCGGTAATACTCTGCGCAGGGAGCCAGAGACATCATATCCTCCGGCAGCGGTGAATGCAGTTCAAACGGCTGACCGGTCACAGGATGGGTAAAGCTGACGCGTCCGCAGTGAAGCGCCTGACGACCGATACACTCGGTAGTGCCTCCATACATCGGATCACCGGCAAGCGGCATATTCATTACATCGGCAAAATGGGTTCGTATCTGATGAGTGCGGCCGGTTTCCAAAGCTATCTCCAGCAGGGTCATGCCGTCACGTGAGCAGAGGGCTTTCCAATGGGTGACGCTGTGCTGTCCGCCTTCCCCCACCTCACGGCGGATACCTGCGTTTTCGCGGCGGCGGATCGGTGCGTCAATGGTTCCATTGCCCTCAAGCACTCCCTGACACACAGCGTAGTAGGTCTTATCCATGTGTCCGTGAAGCATATTTGCTCCGTGGGAATGTCTGCACACCACCACTAATCCGGTGGTGTCCTTGTCCAACCTGTTAATGGGACGGAACACCGCCGTCTGTCCTTTACTTTCAAGGTAACTGGCAAGGGCGTTGGCAAGAGTATCGTCAAAGTGACCTCTTGTAGGATGCACCGGCATTCCGACAGGCTTTTCCAGAATGATAACGTCCTCGTCCTCGTAAGCCACTACAGCAGCCTTTCCCGCGGGCATAGCAGGACGGGCGTCGTCCGGGATATTCAGTCCCACGACGTCGCCCGCATGTATTGGATCGATGGTACGGATATGAGCTCCGTTGAGAGTTATCCCTTGCTCAACCCGCTTCTGTCTGGTAATCAACCGTGCAGAAACCTGACACTTGTAGCGCAGGAATTTTCCCACGGTAGTGCCGTCACATTCCGGCGGCACATTAAAAGTGAGTGCTCGCAATTACTTGCAGACCTCAACACTCCAGCCGAACTCGTCAGGAAGCTTGCCCCACTGAATGCCGGTCATAGCGTCATACAGTCTCTGGGACAGGAAGCCAATCTCGCCGTCGTTGATGGTGAGCATCTTGTCGTCGATCTTCAGCTGGCCGATGGGAGAAATAACGGCAGCAGTACCGGTTCCGAAGGCTTCTACCAGCTCGCCCTTGTCGTAAGCTTCGGCAATTTCATCAATGGACAGCCTGCGCTCCACAACGTTCATACCCCAGGACTTGAGCAGTTCGATGGTACTCTGACGGGTAATGCCGGGCAGGATGGATCCGTTGAGTTCGGGAGTGACAATTTCGTTGTTGAAGACGAAGAATACATTCATGGTACCAACTTCTTCAACATACTTGCGCTCCACACCATCAAGCCAGAGAACCTGAGTGTAGTTAACCTTGTTGGCATCGTCCTGAGCCTTGAGGGAAGCAGCGTAGTTGCCGCCGGTCTTGGCATAGCCGATACCGCCGCGGACTGCACGGACATACTTGGTCTCAACGTAGATCTTGACGGGGTTGAGTCCTTCGGGATAGTATGCGCCCGACGGAGAAAGAATGACTACATAGTAAAGGTGGCTGGAGGGATGAACGCCCAGGAAGTCCTCTGCACCAAAGATAAAGGGACGGATATACAGGCTGGAGCCCTCAGCATGAGGAACCCAGTCCTTGTCGATCTCGATGAGCTGCTTGAGTGCCTCAAGGCAGAAATCCTCGTCGATGAGAGGAATGCACAGACGTTCATTTGAAGCGTTAAGACGTGCAAAATTCTTCTCCGGACGGAAAAGGAGGATGCGGTCGTCTTCGGCTCGATAAGCCTTCATTCCCTCAAAGACCTCCTGGCCGTAGTGCAGACAGGTGGCAGCGGGAGACAGAGCAATGGGGCCAAAGGGAACGATTCTGGGATCATGCCAGCCCTGTCCCTCATGGTACTCCATGATAAACATATGGTCGGTGAAAATCTTGCCGAAGCCAAGCTTGGTTTCGTCAGCAGGCTTTGCCTTGGGGCAATCGGTAAGCTGAACGCGGATCTTTTCCATTGATAATCTCTCCTTTAATTTGTTGATTAATTTCATATTATAGTACGGTATTTTTGATTATTCAAGATTTTTTCAGCGTTATTTGATATTTTTCACACAAGACCGGCAGCAATGCCTGCCATTGTCGCTGCCCAGTTCTCTATTCTGTTCCTGTGTAGCGCCATTATCGCCGCGCCGCACATTCCGGCTGAAGCAAGCGCGCCGCACAGCGCATTTATGCGCAAAGCAAGTCCCGTCGGCTCTGTTGAAGGGAAAACAGACATTGCCAGAATAATCACTGCCGCAGAAACATGTATACGCACCGATACCCCTTCTTCGAGAACACGCATCGCCAGCATCATCGCAGCGCACATGGCAAAATCAAGAAACCTCCTGCCGCCATCTGCCCCTGACGTTGCTGTCCATATAGCTGTCACGGCAATAAGCATTCTGCTGACCACCACATTCACTCCATTATCAAAGCATTCGCGCACAAGACATACCAATGCACACGTCACACAGAAAAGCAGCAGCCCATACAGACAGCTCTTCTGTGAACCAACCATCACAGCCATGCTCCACCCGACCGACCTTGCCGCACCGGATATCCCGCGCGACAGCAGATAACCGCACGCTGCTTCGATCCTTCCTTCTCCGGACATTTGCATACCGCTTTTTAGTGCGCACTTCATTTTTTCTGTCACAGAAGCTTTCATACAATCACTCCGATGCATCATTCAGATGTATCTCAATATATGTAGATTATCGTAAATGTTGCCTCAGGTCGTTGCCAAGGCTCAGATTATATGATAAAATATTTACAGAATTATTACAGAACACCGGAGTAAATCAGAATAATGAAGATGGTTGAAATTTATACAGACGGAGCCTGTTCCGGAAACCCCGGTCCGGGTGGCTGGGGTGCAGTGCTGGTGTACGGACAGCACGAAAAAGAGCTGTCCGGCGGAGAACGCAACACGACAAACAACCGCATGGAACTGACCGCTGTCATAGAGGCGCTGCGCATGCTCAAAGAACCCTGTGCGGTTACGCTCACTACGGATTCACGATATGTCGTTGACGGCATCACCAAAGGATGGGCAAAGAAATGGCGAAGCAACGGCTGGATCAAGTCAGACAAAAAGCCTGCGCTCAATTCGGAACTCTGGGAGGCTTTGCTCAACGAGCTTGAGAGGCATCAGGTTGAGTTTGTCTGGGTAAAAGGACATGCCGGTCACCCTTACAACGAACGCTGTGACCGTCTGGCAGTTGCCCAGACAGAGAACCATCGTTCCTGACTTGAGCATACTTGCAAACACCGCTTCTGCAACATTACTTGAAATATCCAAAACACAATCTGCGAGGTAAATTATGAACTACAAAATCATCTCCGACTCCTCCTCTGACCTGCTTACACTGGACGGTATCCCCTACTGCTCGGTTCCACTGAAAATACACACCAGCGAAAAAGAATACGTTGACGATGCTTCTCTTGATGTGAACGGCATGATTGCCGATCTGCAGAAATACAAGGGTATAAGCAAGTCCTCCTGCCCGAATGTAGGCGAATGGAAGGATTCCTTCGAGGATTACGACAACATCTTCTGCGTCACGATCACCAGCAATCTTTCCGGCAGCTACAACGCCGCTTCCATGGCAGTCAGTCAGCACCTCGAAGAACACCCGGAAAAGAACGGCTTTGTCATCGACAGTCTTTCCACAGGACCGGAAAACGTACTTATCATTGAAAAGCTCAAGGAGCTGATAAACTCCGGCCTTCATTTTGATGACATCAAGGAGAAGATAATGAAATACAAGCAGAATACTCATCTGATCTTCTGCCTCGACTCTCTGCGCAATCTTGCCAACAACGGCCGTGTGAGCCATGCCGTGGCAAAAATCGCGGGCATCCTCGGTATACGCATCGTCGGCAAGGCGAGCAACGAAGGCACTCTTGAAATAACCGACAAGGCCCGCGGCGCAGATAAGGCACTTGCTGCCATACTCAGAAACATGATCGACACCGGATTTACCGGCGGCGTGGTACGTATTCATCATTGCCAGAACCTTGCCTCCGCTGAGACACTCGGTCAGATGATCCGCGAGAAATTTCAGAATGCCGTTATCAGGATTCAGGAGACCCGTGCCCTTTGCAGCTTCTATGCCGAGTCAGGCGGTCTGCTGATCGGCTACGAGGGTGCAGCGAAGTAGATTCATCATCTACTGATACAAACAAAGCCAAAAAAACTGGTTCAAAAAAGAGGCTGTCGCAGAAAGTAAAATCTGCAGCAGCCTCTTTTCAATAAATGTTTATCTTTCAATATCAAGGAAAACACCCGGCAATTCAAGAATGATATCCATCGGGGTCATTGCATGGTGCGAGTAATGGCTGGCTGCACTGTCTCCTGCGGCACCGTGAATATACACACCGCATTCACATGCATCCGTCGGCGACAAGCCCTGTGCAAGCAGGGAACCGATGATTCCTGCAAGCACATCACCCGAACCGCCCTTGGCCATACCGGGGTTACCGTTAAGATTGACACGAACCGTTCCATCGGGTGCAGCGATAATGGTATTGGCACCCTTCAGGACTACATATACTCCAAACTCGGAGGCAAATTCAGTTGCAAGCGCCAGACGCTTTTTCTGAACGTCCTCCGCTTCTGCACGTACCAGTCTGCCCATTTCGCCTGCATGAGGTGTAATGATGACCGGCACCTGAGCCTCCTTGAGCAGCATGACATCATCAGCCAGAACGTTGAGTGCATCAGCATCAAGAACAAGAGGAACCGTGGATTCAAGCACCAGACGACCGACGAGCTCTTTGATATCCTCAGTATGCCCCAGACCACATCCCACAAGACAAGCCTTCTGTTTTGAGGCAAGCTCGATTATCCTGTCGCAGTCATCAACACACAGCGTCCCCTCATCGCTGTCTTTCATCGGGTAATACACAGCATCCAGCAGCTGACCGGCGGCAACAGGATAGATTGACTGCGGCATTACCATGCGCAGCAGTCCGACACCAGACTGTACGGCAGCCTTTCCCGAAAGCACGGCAGCACCTGCCATGCCGTAACTTCCGCACACAGCCAACAGAGAACCGTAATCGCCCTTGTATGTGTTCTGTTTGCGGGCAGAAAAGCACAGGCGCACATTCTGATAATCCACTGCCATAACCTGAGGAGGCACGGCCTCCGCTTCGGCTTCGTCGATGCCGATATTGGAGCAAAGCACCGTTCCACAGTACTCTGCTCCGGGGAAGATGATGTGCCCCGGTTTCATGGCGGTAAACGTAATGGTATACCCTGCCTTCACACAAACCGACGCTACCTGTCCCGAATCGCCTGACACACCGCTCGGTATGTCCACCGAAATGACATCAGCCGTAGCAAGATTTACTTTATTGATGAGTTCGGCAGCCAGTGCAGGAGGCTCATCACGGAATCCGAGACCATAGATTGCATCAACAATTATATCAGCCTCATTTATCAGCCGGTCAATCTTTTCATTGTCTTCTTCGGCTGCGCAGTCAATGATGGTGACACCTGCGCGTTCCGCACGTCCGTACATATCTATCGCATCGGGTGTTCCGGGCATTCCGTCCGCAAGGAGCACACAGACCTTGGCACCGTTTTCCAGCAGCTTTTTGGCCGCCATGAATCCGTCTCCGCCGTTATTTCCGGAACCGCACAGTACTGCAATGGATTTGCCATTAATGCCGAATTTCTCATGAATAAAGCGTCCGACAGCATTTCCGGCGGCTTCCATCAGCTTTATGTGGTCAAGGCCCGAACGGACATAGGCATCCTCAAGTTCCTTTATCTGCTGTTTTGTCAGAATAAGCATAAAATCACTGTACCTCAGAAATAGTCTTCATCGCCTCGCGGTAAATGCTGGAACGGATAAAGGGCTTGATTGCATCCAGCACACGATCGCTGTTTTCAAGAATGAGATAAGTATTGTTGGGGCCTACGCCGACACGCTTGCAAGTCGGATCGTAGCCATGTCGTTCTGTGAGCCAAG
>JAZUOR010000015.1:0-3631 GCA_045604745.1 Acutalibacteraceae bacterium
GGCCTCCGACTTCCAGACGTCTCAGCGCCTCCAGAATACTCACCAACGTAAAACGGGACTGTGGTTCCCAGAAGAGCGTTATCCTGCTTATGCATGACTCGCCTGCCAAGACCACAACGGTCACGGCTCTGCCCGATATCATAGAGTACCTCCAGTCGAAGGGCTATCAGCTGCTTCCGATAACCAATGATACTCCGGAAGTACATCACAGGGTGAACAACTGATACTGAAACGAGCTGCCGCATGTTTGATTCTGCGGCAGCTCGTTTTGCTTGTTCTGTATCTGGTTTTACATCTGCTCAAGAATGTATTCCTTTACGTCCTCAAGCTTGCTGCGTTCCCATGCCTTCTCCTTTTCCTCCTCTGCAAGAGGACAGATAATGAAGAAATCCAGCGCCTCTCCGGGAACACGTCCGCTTCTCATCGGGTTGGCGAAGTGTTCGGCCCATTTTTCTTCGGAAGCGTTTTCAAATTCTGCGCGGTTGAGGTATATCTGCTGGCGTTTGGTTGCGGCGATGAACATCCGGGCGGCAAGCGGTGCAAGGAGTCTGTATTCATCCTCCTGAACGTCGCGGAATATCCGCGGGATATCGCCCTTGACAATGTGCTCAGGGCCGCGGACTATCTTTAATCCAAAGGGTTCATATGAAAAACTGTCTTCTGTGAAATCAAGTTTAAGCAGCAGACCGATATCGGTGTTGAACTGGGCACGCTGGTAGTCGGTGTCAAAAATGAAGTTGCCCAGAGAATAGAAGATTGCCTTGTCGCCAACGGTTTCATAGTTCATGGGGACATGAGGATGATGGGAAACAACAACGTCTGCACCCATCTCAAGGAATCTGTGATAGCGTTCCCGTGTGTAGGGAGAGGGAAGAGAGGTGAATTCCTCGCCGCCGTGTGAAACGATGACGCACCAGCGGCACTTGGCCTTTATCTCGTCGATGGTCTGCTGAATGAGCTCCATCTCGTTCCAGAGCAGGCAGCCGGCCTTGACCTCTGCGGCTGGTTTGCAGCCACGGCGGTAACCGACGGCAAAAAGGCCGATGCCTCCCGCCTCGTCCAGAATCAGAGGAGTTCTGGCCTGTTCAATATTCATTCCGGCACCAATGGTCGCTGCTCCGTTTTTTTCGGCTTCCTTGAGCGTGCAGGCAACGCCCTCTTCGCCTGCATCCATCATGTGGTTGTTGCACAGGTTCCATATGTCGGCGTGCATGCTGCGCAGAACCTTTGTGGCAGCAGGATCCATTGTGTGCATAAGCTGCTGCACGCCGGAGGTGGTAGTGTTGGTCGGTGCTTCAACCAGAGGGCCTTCCACGTTGGCGATAACATGGTCTCCGCTGTGAAGAAAGGCGAGAACCTCAGCGGAGAGAAGCTCCTCATCCTCCCATTTGCCGTACATATACCGGTCAAAGCCTATGTCGCCCGTAAATACCAGTGAAGTTCTGTTTTTCATTTCCGATCCTTTCAGCCGAATAAAAATTCGATGCGGTTGCTTTGTTTTTTAATAGCGCTGTCGTTCCGGCAGATCTACCGGACCAGCTTGAAGTTGCCGTAGGTTTCGTTTATGGTCTTTGAAAAAGAGAAGGTGTCGTCGTATTTTTTGAGTATGTTCTGAAATTCAACGATCTGATGGTTGTTCACAACGCATATGAGTACGCTTTTTTCGCCGCTGGTGAAGCTGCCTGTTCCGGAAATTTTCGTGCAGCTGTGCTGAAGCGAGGTTGAAATTTCAGCGATGAGCTCTTCGGCGTGGGAAGTGATTATTGTGAATTCACAGGCGGTCTTGGTGCCGCGTATGATGTGGCTGCCGACAAAGCTGGATATAAAGCAGTAGAGCACACACAGACACACCGGCTTGTAGTTGAAAACCATGCCGCCGTCGGCTCCTGCTTCGGCATAAACGAAAAAGGAAGCTGCCGCGACCACCGCGTTGAGAGCAAAGGTCACCCAGAAGAAATTAAGCTCAGGCTTTTTCTCGCTAATATATTTTGAAACGATGTCCGTTCCGCCAGTGGATGCTCTCTGTCTGAAGCAGATGCCATATACAAAGCCGCCGATGACACCGCTGAGAATAACAGGATATATCGTGTCATGACCGCCGGTGACATACTGGAATTCGTCCAGTCCGATTTTCTGAAGACACAGAAACACAAGGGAATATGTAATGCAGAAGCAAAAGGAGCGCAGTGCAAATTTTCTGTCCAGCAGGAAATAGGCGAGAATACAGAGCGGGGTGTTGATGAGCAGCGACATATAGCCGATGCTGAATCCGGTCTTGTACTGTATCATGGTGGCGATGCCGTTGAGTCCGGCAGGCGCAAAGCCGTTTTCCACGATGAAAAGCTGATAGGTAAGAGCCAGCAGCATAGCGCTTGCGATGATTTCAGCATAGGACAGGAACGTTCTGAGCTTGCTATTCATATCATAATACCCTTCTTTTCAAGCTTGTATGAACCTCAAGAAAAGTATATTACATTGGCATAATCAAGTCAACTGATTTGTCTGGTTTGTCGATCGGGAGCGGGCAGATAAAATAATTTAAAATTATACTCGACGCGCGTTCACGTATGCGCTATAATTAGAACAATGTGCGCGTTGCCGGTTGGGCAATGCAATCCGGATTTGCACATTCGGGAGGAAAAGAAAAATGAAACGTGAACGACTCGGAAGCCGTCTGGGCTTCATTCTTCTCAGCGCAGGCTGCGCCATCGGCTGCGGAAATGTCTGGAAATTTCCCTGGCTGACCGGTCAGAACGGCGGTGGCGGATTTGTGCTGATTTATCTTCTGTGCATCATCGCCATAGGTCTCCCGGTGATGACCATGGAGCTGGCACTGGGGCGGGCCTCTCAGTCAAGCCCGGTAAAGATGTATCAGAAGCTGGAAAAACCGGGACACAAATGGCATATCCACGGCTACTTTGCCATGCTAGGAAACATCTGTCTCATGAGCTTCTATACCACCGTAGCCGGATGGATGATATACTATTTTTACAAATTTCTGGTGGGAGAGAATCAGGGGATTTCTTTCGGCGCCATGCTTTCAAGCACACCGGTCAATGTAGGGTTCATGGCGATCGTGGTAGCTGTCGGCTTCCTTGTGGTAAGCTTCAAGCTGCAGGGCGGTCTTGAGCGCATCACAAAGTATATGATGGTTGCTCTGCTTGCCATCATGCTCGTGCTCGCTGCACGCAGCTTCACGATGTCCGGCGCTCAGGAGGGTCTGAAATTCTATCTGGTTCCCGACTTTTCAAAAATTACAGGCGCAACTGTGGTTGCTGCCATGAATCAGGCGTTCTTCACTCTTTCGCTGGGTATCGGATCCATGGCGATCTTCGGCAGCTATCTTGGCAAGGAGCGTTCCCTGCTTGGTGAGTCGGTCAGTATTGCGGCTCTGGATTCCGTTGTTGCCATCGTTGCCGGCCTGATTATTTTTCCTGCATGCTTCACCTACGACCTTGAGGTCGGGGCGGGCCCCGGTCTGCTCTTCAACACCATGGCAACCGTGTTCAACAACATGCAGGCAGGACGCTGGTGGGGCGCACTGTTCTTCATGTTCATGATCTTTGCGGCCATGTCAACCGTCTTTGCTGTCTTTGAAAACATTCTTGCCTGCGTGCGTGAACTGACCGGA
>JAZUOR010000016.1:0-6819 GCA_045604745.1 Acutalibacteraceae bacterium
GACTTCTCAAGGTTACTCCCAGACGGGACACGGGCTTTGACGAAATTGCCGAAGAAATTCTCGCCTTTGAAGAAGTTGACAGCATCCACCTGATGAGCGGCTCTTATGACTTTGCAGTCTATGTAACCGGCCGCACAATACAGGATATTGCCATGTTCGTGGCCCGACGCCTCTCCACCATTGAATCGGTTATGTCCACCGCCACACACTTTGTGCTCAAGAAGTACAAGGACAGCGGTGTTCTGCTGACCGGAACGGAGGAGGACGAAAGGAGGATCGACCTCCTGTGATGGACTATTCTTCACTTATCAACAGAAGCGCTGCCGGTCTGAAGCCGTCCGGCATACGCAAATTTTTCGATATCGCCGCCGAAATGGATGAGGTCATCTCCCTTTCTGTCGGCGAACCGGATTTCAAGACCCCCTGGCATGTGCGCGAGGTCGGAATTGATACCCTTCACAAGGGACGAACCAAATATTCTCCCAACCGCGGCTTTACCGAACTGCTGGTTGAGATCAGCCGTTACATGGAACGCCGCTTTGAGCTTAAGTACGATCCAAAAACAGAGGTACTTGTGACCATAGGCGGCTCGGAGGCCATTGACCTTTGCTTCCGTTCTCTGCTCAACCCCGGAGACGAGGTGCTTATCCCCGAACCCTGCTTCGTGTGCTATGAGCCGCTGGCTACCATAGCGGGCGGAGTTCCTGTACCAGTTGTTACACGCGTGGAGGATGAATTCCGTCTCACTCCGGAGCTGCTCAAAGCTTCTATCACAGACCGGACCAAAATCCTTGTTCTCCCCTTCTCCAACAATCCCACCGGCGCAGTCATGCGTCGTGAACATCTTGAGGCCATTGCAGAAGTCATTCGCGGTACCGACATCATGGTTCTGTCGGACGAGATTTACTGCGAGCTCACTTACGGCGGACAGCGGCACATATCCATCGCCGAGCTTGACGGTATGCGCGAACGCACGATCGTGATCAACGGCTTTTCTAAATCCTACGCCATGACCGGTTGGCGGCTTGGCTATGCAACCGGTCCTGCTCCTGTCATTGACATCATGACCAAGCTGCACCAGTTTGCCGTAATGTGCGCTCCCACCACTGCGCAGTACGCCGCTATTGACGCTCTTCGCAACGGCGATGACGACGTGGCAAAGATGCGCAGCGAATACGACATGCGCCGCCTCTTTATTGTTGACGGCTTCCGTGAGCTGGGCTTTGAATGCTTCAAGCCGGAGGGCGCATTTTACATTTTCCCCAGCATAAAGCACACCGGACTTACTTCAAGCGAGTTCTGCGAGCGACTGCTTCGCTCCAAGCACGTCGCCGTCGTTCCCGGTTCTGCCTTCGGCGAATCCGGAGAGGGCTTTGTGCGCGTGTCCTATTCCTATTCCGTCAAGCACATTACCGAGGCCCTTGAACGGATAAAGGAATTCGTCAACGAAGAGCTTTAAGAAATTAATCCTTTAATATTTTTCGCAATTCACGGAGGGCTCTGAACAGTGAACAACCCTGCTGCACCATCCCCTCATACAATAATACGCTCCACTGATTTTTCCGACCGCCGTGTATGCGTCAGCGCCTGCGACACATACGACATTGGCCGTCTGGATTCAATAATCGAAGAGCAATGTCAGATTCTCGGCCTTTCCGATTATATCAGCGAAGGCTGCTCGGTGGTCATTAAACCCAATCTTGTTATCAGAAGAAAGCCGGAGGAGGCAACTACCACTCACCCGGAAATCGTAGCCGCTGTCATCCGCGCTGTAAAGCGGCGCGGTGCAGGTACGGTCACAATTGCGGAAAGCTCCGGCGGCCTCTATAACAAGGCAGCCATGACCTCGATCTATCAGACCTGCGGGATAACCGAGATATGTGCCCGTGAAGGCGCAGAGCTTAACACAACAGATTTTACTTCCCGGCCCGTTTCCTGCCCCGACGGGATCATGTGTCGTCAGTTCGGCATTATCACACCGATAGCCGATGCCGACGTGCTGATAAACATAGGCAAGCTCAAAACTCACTGCATGACCGGACTGTCCGGCGCTGTCAAGAATCTTTTTGGCGCCATGCCCGGTCTGAGCAAGCCGGAAATGCATTGCCAGTATCCCGACAAATCGGATTTTCAGCAGATGCTGGTCGACCTCTGCACCACAGTGAAACCTCAGCTTTCCTTCATCGATGCCATCGACTGCATGGAGGGCGACGGCCCTTCGGGAGGTACTCCGCGCCATATGGGTGCTGTTATCGGCGGCCGCAATCCTTTTGCAATGGACATTGTCGCCTGCTCGTTAATTAATATGAATCCGGGCAAGGTGTATATGCTGAAACACGGCATGGAACGCGGTCTTTCGCCAGAAAGCATCGACGAAGTGGAGCTTTTCGGCTCCATCGACGGGCTTGTGGTAAAGGATTTCAGACATCCGCGCTCCAAGAGCACTGACTTTCTCGATTTTCTTCCCGGATTCCTCCGGCCTCTGGGAAGAAAGTGCGAAGCCTTCCTTGCTCCGCGGCCTGTCATCAGCCGCAAAAAATGCATCGGCTGCGGAAAATGCGCTGAGTCATGCCCACAGCATACCATAACCATTGCGAATAAAAAGGCAGAAATTGACTATTCAAAATGCATAAAATGCTATTGCTGCCATGAAATGTGTCCCATTAAGGGCATCGAGGTCCGGCGTAAATCGATATTTAACCTTTGAACACCAGTATTCAATCTTGTGACCGCAGGAGGACTGTATTAAACATGAAAGTTACCGTCAGGGCAAACGCGAAGATCAACCTGTCACTGGATATTGTCGGCAAGCGCGACGACGATTACCACTTGCTTGAGTCTGTTATGCAATCGGTCTCCCTTTGCGACACCGTGGTCGTGAAGCTGGGCACTGAGGATAACGAGATCACCGTTTCAACCGGCAGTAATTGCATAGCAGACGACCAGTCAAACACGGCATACCGCGCCGCAAAGATCTTCTTTGAACAGACAGGTCTTTCCAATCCCGGTGTCAATATCCGCATAAAGAAAGCCATCCCTGTTGGAGCAGGAATGGGCGGAGGCAGCGCCGACGCCGCTGCTGTTATCGTCGCTCTTGACAGCATGCTCAACACACGGCTGACAGACGAACAGCTCTATGATATCGGCGAGCTGGTAGGAGCTGATGTTCCGTTCTGCATCACCGGAGGCACCATGCTTGCAAGAGGCACCGGAAATATACTCTCTCCTCTTCCCGACATGCCCGACTGCACAATCCTCGTGTGCAAGCCTGAAATCAGCATTTCAACCGCAGCCGCCTACAAAGCGGTTGACGAATGCCATCTGAACGCTCCGGCAGACTGCTCTGAGGATATTTGTGAGGCCATCTGCGGAAGCGACATCAACGCTGTTGCCGACCAGCTGCACAACGTATTTGAGCAGGTGCTTGAACTGCCGGTTGTTGACAGTATACGTGAGCAGATGCTTCGCGGCGGTGCTCTGGGCTCCATTATGACCGGCAGCGGCTCTGCCGTATTCGGTATTTTTGACGATGCCGACCGGGCCGAAGACTGCGCTGCCGAGCTTCGCAGGGAATACGACAGCGTCTTTATCACCGAGCCGGTTTCACGTGGCTGCGAAATCGACGACTGACAACTACAACAGCTAAGGCTGCCGCAGTCTGCAAAAAGTCTGCGGCAGCCTTTTTGTCGTCCTGCCTGCCTTCTGACATTCCGGACGAAAGCATATTATGCTGATACTGCGAAAAAACGGCCGCCGCGAATTACGCTTCGCAGCAGCCCGTTTTCATATTGATATGTCAGACAATACCCGTGGATTTTTCCAGCTGAGAGAGCAGCGTCTGATAAAAATGAAGCTGGTCACGAACTGTATCTACCCACATTCTGGTCGCAGTCGGGGTGGCAAACTTCATACGCTCATACTTGGTGAGATTTGCAACCTGCTCACGGCACATGTTCAGCTGCCAGTCAAGGGGCTGATTGATAAAGTCGCGGAAGCGCAGGTTTTCGTGCAGGCGATAAAGACCGAACCGGTCAATGTTGTCCGCATCGCTCACACTCTGCACAAAGCTTGTTATTTCACCGGGAAAATCGGACTTGCCGTCAACATGTATTGCGATTCCGTACAGAATCTGATTCACTGTAGACTCATCAAAGCCGAGGCTCTCCACAAAAGGTCTTGCTATGCGCGCCGAAAAGCGTCCATGGTTTACCACATCGTCCTTTCCGTTCCGGAAGGTCTCGCAGTAGCTTACGTCGTGAAGCAGGCATGCCACAATAAGGGCATCCACATCAAAGCCTTCATTTTCCGCAATTGTCTTGCCTATGTTCGCCACACGGATAGTGTGCTCCAGACGATACTTCTTGTCATAAGGCTTGTCGGCATAATACTCACTGGCGTCCATCTTGTTCCTGAGAAAATCCAAAGCCGCATTTATTCTGTCCATAATATCCCCTCCCATATTCGTTTTAACTGCATTGTATTCATTTTACTACCGCACATTTATAAATGCAACCGGCATTTATCACAATATTGCAGTACAAATTTCAGAATAGAGGTCCGTGGCGCAGTATGTGATACCAACAGTCGATCAGCTACTGACTGCACCTTAATTTTTCAGACACACAGATCACAAATAAAGTGGATTGAAATACGGCGCAGATATGATATAATCCTTTAGTCCTCATCTGCGGTGAAAACCGTCCGGCTATAATATATTTACTGGAGCTGAAATTATGAACTGGCAATCTGTCCTGAACACGATCATCCACTTCGCGTCTACCTTTGGAATAAAGCTGCTTTGCGCTGTAGTGCTTTTTCTTCTCGGAGTACGTCTCATCCGCATACTGAAAAACTGGATCAAGACCTCCGACAGACTTGACCGCATCGATCCCGGAGTACGCTCTTTTCTGTCGAGCTTTTCGGTCATTGCTCTTTATGTGGTGCTGTTCATCACAGTGGCAATGATTCTCGGAATCCCCACTACCTCCTTCATCGCAGCCCTTGCATCCTGCTTTGCCGCCATCGGCCTTGCCATGCAGGGCGCTCTGAGCAATTTTGCCGGCGGAATAATGATACTGCTCTTCCATCCGTTCAAGGTGGGCGACTACATTTCCGCACCGGACGCCGAAGGCACCGTTGTTGATGTCTCTCTCGTATACACCATTCTGCGCACCTCAGACAACAAAAAAATCACTGTGCCCAACGGCACCCTTACCAATTCAGTCGTAAAGAACTACTCTGCCGAAAAGACCCGCAGAGTGGATCTGACATTCAGCACAGCATATGAGTGCGACATGGCGAAGGTGAAGGGAATTCTAACAAAAATCGTCACCTCACACCCTCAGGTACTCAGCCATCCCGCACCCTTCGTGCGCCTGTCCGAGCACGCCGACAGCGCCCTTACATACACCGTGCGCGCATGGTGCGCCACGGAAGATTACTGGGATGTATATTATGACCTTCTTGAATCGGTCAAGGATGAATTCGACCGCAATGATATCTCCATTCCATATCCCCAGCTGGATGTGCACATTGATAAATAATTAACAGGTTTTTCCGCGGACAGGTCTCCGCAGAAAAAGCGCGGACAGGGATGCCTTGATTCCTTTTCCGCGCTTTTTTTCTGCCAGCAGATTGATATTGCCGCATGCAGGAACATATGCTATAATATTTTGCGAAAAGATGCCGCGACACGTCATTTTTGCACTGTTTCCTGCTGTTTCTTTCTGTCCGTTTCATGTCGATTTTCTTCCCCGCAGCATAACCTTCCGTCCTGATGATGCATTTTTTAACATATATACTGCACAAGGGTGAGTGAATTTATGGCATTCCTATGATATATTAAAAAATGCTCAGCATGTATTTACAAACAGGTTCAAGATTGATAAACTATTAACAACTTAAAAAAGGGTTGCTGTATGCATTTCGGCCTCCCGCACCGGTGCCCTTCTCAGGCACCGGATCTTTTCAGGAAGAAAGGTTAACGTTATGAACAAGATCACAATCATCGGCAGCGGAAACGTCGGTTCCACCATCGCCTATACACTCACCGTTATGGGTCTGTCCTCCGAGGTTGTTCTGCTGGACATCAACAAGGAAAAGGTCATGGGCGAAGCACTGGATATCCGTCAGGGACTTCCCTTCTGCCATCCCTGCACCGTAAGTGCCGGCTCCTACTCCGACGCAGCCAACTCCGACATCGTGATCATAACCTCCGGCATCGGCCGCAAGCCCGGTCAGTCAAGATTTGACCTTGCCCAGACAAACATTGACGTTCTCAAGAGCATCATTCCCGAAATCACCCGCTACGCTCCCGATGCTGTTTATCTCATAGTCAGCAATCCCGTTGATATACTTACCTACACCATGTGCAAGATTTCCGGCATTCCTGAGGAGCGCATCATAGGCTCAGGCACTATTCTCGACACTGCCCGTCTGCGTGAGCGCCTGTCTGAATATTATTCCATCAGCCAGAGCAACTGCCACGCCTATGTCCTCGGTGAGCACGGCGATTCTTCCTTTGTTCCCTGGTCGCTGGCAAACGTTTCAAACGTTCCCATCGAGGAATGCCACAAATCCTTTACCATCAACGGTGCCCCTCTGGCACCCATCAACCGCGACGAAGTCGAAGAATATGTCCGCAAATCCGGCGGCAGAGTTATCCAGAGAAAGGGCGCAACCTTTTACGCTGTGTCCATATCGGTCTGTCATATAGTCAAGTGCCTCCTTTCGGGCATCGACACCACCATGACGGTTTCCACCATGAGGCACGGTGAATACGGCAGCAGCGATGTATGCCTGAGCAGCCGGTGCGTTGTG
>JAZUOR010000017.1:0-10059 GCA_045604745.1 Acutalibacteraceae bacterium
CAATCAGCTCCCGTGCGGTCACCGCCGCGATCAACTCCGCTGCAGAGGATTTTGACACACTGAGCGCAGCCGGTCAGCTGGCTCTGCCTTCGGTCGGACAGCCTGCCGTCAGCGGCTCTGATGTGAGCGGCTCCGATGTCAGCGCCACCGACGTGAGCGGCACTGACGCAAACACTGATGAAGGAGGTGCGGAATGATGAGCGAAAACATCGAAAAGACCTGTGAACAGACCAATGAGAACGAAAAAGGCGGCTCGGTCATTCTGAACGCCTTTAAGAACGGTATCTTCACCGAAAACCCGGTGCTCCGTCTGGTGCTGGGCACCTGTCCCACTCTGGCGGTCACCACCTCTGCCACCAATGCCATCGGCATGGGCGCCGCGGCCACGCTGGTGCTCATCTGCTCCAACATGGCCATCTCGGCTATGCGCAAGGTCATTCCCGACAAGGTGCGTATTCCGGCATATATCACCATCATTGCCGGCTTTGTCACCATTGTCCAGATGCTGGTCAAGGCCTTCTTTCCCGCCATTGACGAATCCCTGGGCATCTTTCTGCCGCTGATCGTTGTCAACTGCATTATCCTCGGTCGTGCCGAGATGTTTGCCAGCAAGAATCCCGTCGGGCTGTCCGCTCTTGACGGCCTGAGCATGGGCATCGGCTTTACCGCCGCCCTGCTCGCCATGGGTATGATCCGCGAGTTTCTGGGTGCCGGCGCACTGTTTGGTCATGAATTTGCTTTTATCACCGAAAGCTCTGTGCTTGCACCCATGATCATCTTCCTGCTTCCTCCCGGCGGCTTTTTTGTCTTTGGCATACTGATTGCTCTGGTCAACAAGCTGACCAACAAAAAGCCCATCGTTGAGGAATTCAGCTGCGCCAACTGCCCGGCTGCCGCAACCTGCTCCATGAAGAAGGGAGGCGAGGAGAATGATTAAAAACCTGATTATGGCCGCAGCTTCTGCCGCAGATGTCGTAAGCGCTGCCGACGTTGTCAGTGCCGCCGACACAGTTTCGGCCTCCGAGGTCATTGCCTCTGCCACAGATGTGGCTGCTGCCTCCGCAGGCGGCGGAACCTCCTTCGGACTTATCCTGCTGGGTATCGTGATTGCCGGCATTCTGACCGAAAACTATGTTCTGGCTCAGTTCCTTGGCTGCTGTCCGTTCCTTGGTGTGTCCAAAAAGCTGGACACAGCAGTGGGCATGAGTGCCGCGGTTATCTTTGTTATGCTGCTGGCCACCGCTGTCACTTTCCCCATCTATGCTCTGCTTGATTCGGTGGGACTTGGCTATCTCCAAACACTGGTGTTTATTCTGGTCATAGCAGCGCTGGTACAGCTGGTGGAGATTGTGCTCAAAAAGTTTATTCCCACCCTGCACAAGTCGCTGGGTGTGTATCTGCCCCTTATTACTACAAACTGCGCCGTTCTCGGCGTTACCATCAACGTCATAGACTCCTACTTTGGCACTGCCGGCTATGAAAGCTTCGGCAAGGGCTATATCGCCGCTCTCATCGCTGCTCTGGGAGCCGGACTCGGCTTCCTTGTGGCAATGGTGCTGTTTGCCGGAGTGCGCGGACGGCTTGAACAGAGCGATATCCCCGACAGCATGAAGGGTCTGCCCATTACTCTGGTTTCGGCGGCTATCGTCGCTCTGTCCTTCATGGGCTTCTCCGGCATCGTCGAGGGTCTGGGACTGGTTTAATCTGATGTAAGGAAAGGGCATTATTATGTTTTCAGATATTTTGATCCCCGTACTGATCGTTGCGGGTGTGGGTCTGATAGCCGGTGTAGGTCTGGCTATCGCCTCGGCCCTTATGGCTGTTCCGGTTGACGAGCGCGAACAGGCGGTTCTTGAGGAGCTGCCCGGTGCCAACTGCGGTGCCTGCGGTTATTCGGGCTGTTCGGGTTATGCTGCCGCTCTGGCTGCCGGTGAGGCTGCCAACGGGCTGTGTGCTCCCGGCGGAGCTGCAACCTCCGGCAGAATAACCGCAATTCTGGGCGTTGAGGCTGCCGAAGTCGAACGCAAGACGGCGGTCGTTCATTGTCTGGGTACCTACGACAACACCTCCGATAAGCTGGAATATCAGGGAGTCAATTCCTGTGCCGCAGCCATGCAGCTTTACGGCGGACTTGCCAGCTGCGCCTTCGGCTGCATCGGCCTTGGCGACTGTGCCTCCGTGTGTGATTACGGAGCCATCTCCGTGTGCAATGGCGTTGCCTCGGTCAACACAGCTTTGTGCGTGGGCTGCTCCAAATGCGTGAGAACCTGCCCCAAGGGTATTATCAGTCTGGAGCGTGAAAGCACTGCTGCTGTCCACTGCTCCAGCAGAATTAAGGGCGGCGAAACCCGTAAGGTGTGCAAGGCCGGATGTATCGGCTGCATGAAGTGCACCAAGGTGTGCGATGCCGGAGCCATTACGGTCACCGACTTCTGCGCCAGCGTCGATTCCGGCAAGTGTACCGGCTGCGGCAAATGTGTGGATGTCTGTCCGGCACACATCGTAAAGCTGCGCTGACGGAGAGTATCATGACCAACAAAAGATCACTACTGTTTGTATTATCCGGAGCGATTATTGCGCTTTTCGCCGCTGTCTTGTCCGGCTGCGGAGAGTACAGTGATTCGCTCCAGCGCATCCTCGCCGAGGAAAGAATAATCTTCGGTGTGCAGGATAATCTGCCCATGTCCTATGAGGTACAGGACGAGCCCAACGGATACTCTGTACAGATCGGGCGCAATCTTGCCGCTCGTCTGGACGTGGAGGCAGAGTTTGTGTTTGTTACGCCATCGGATGTTCAGCGGGCGCTGGACGAGGGAATGATAGATGTTTACATCAATCTGCCCTCGCCCGGACAGAAGGCCATGGCAGCAATGCTGACTGTGGACTGCGGAATGGAATACCGCCAGATAATGGTGGTGCCGTCCGATTCGGATGTAAAGCGGCTTTTCGACCTGAGTGGTCAGACGCTGTGCATTATTTCCGGCTCAGATGCTTCTGCGGCGCTGGACGAGGCGGAGGTATTTAAAAGCGACCTTGCCGGCATCATCCGGTGCAAAAATGCCAGTGAACAGTTTGACGCGCTGGACAGCGGCAAGGCTCAGGGCATGCTCATTGACGAGCCCATGTATCGTTACATCATGAACGGCGTGGAGAATCCCGACTATAAGATTCTGGATGAGCTGCTGGCCCGGAGCGAACTGATTATGGCCATGAGAGCACAGGATCATCGTCTGGCCGAGCGCATAGAGGTTCTGATGGACAATATGCGTGCCGACGGTACCATTGACAGCATCCGCACCGAATGGCTTGGATGAGAATACGATGGAATTATAGTGCACTGACGGAATGAAAGAGTATTTAAAGAGTATTAGACTGTGCGGTCGTTATGGACGAAATAGAGCCGAATGGCCGC
The DNA here is from genome assembly GCA_045604745.1 of Acutalibacteraceae bacterium. Lineage (GTDB taxonomy): Bacteria > Bacillota > Clostridia > Oscillospirales > Acutalibacteraceae > SIG598. The sequence goes on from JAZUOR010000017.1 coordinate 3,413, forward strand.
ACAGCCGGAAAAAGCAGTGTAATCATTACTTGATAAGGATGATTAACAGATGAATTTACCCATGTTTGATTCCCGCGATAATCGCTACAAGACTCCCTATGGAGCCATTGAGGAGGGAACCAACGTACACCTGCGCATTTGTCTGCCCCGCAATGTGGGCTGTTCAGCCGCAAAGGTCATCGTGCATGACGAGCTTGCCGGCACCGACGCCATCAGCAATATGTTCTGGTGCGGGATGGAGGGTGACCATGCCGAATGGTGGGAGACCGATGTGCAGTTTGAGAAAGCATCGCTGTATTTTTACCACTTTGCGCTTACAACAGCTCATGGAGAGCAATATCTCAGCCGCATCTGGGGCAACAAGGGTGAGCTGCTCAACGCCCCGGTTGCGTGGCAGCAGACTGTTTACGAAAAGGACTTTGTCACGCCCGACTGGCTGGACGGCGGCATAATGTACCAGATATTCCCCGATTCCTTCTGCCGCAGCGGATGCCGCCACAACGGTGTCCCGGAGGACAGAAGGATAAACACATGGGGCGGCGAGCCGCACTGGAGGGTGGATGAGGACGGTACCTTCCGCAACAACCGCTTCTTTGGCGGAGATCTTGAAGGTATCGTGTCGAAGCTTGACTATATTGAGTCACTGGGTGTGACCTGTATATATCTCAACCCGATATTTGAGTCGGCGGAAAATCATCGCTACAGCACCTCGGACTACACCAACATAGACCCCATTCTCGGCACCACCGAGGACTTCAACCGCCTGTGTCAGGAGGCGCAGAAGCGAGGAATAAGAGTAATTATAGACGGAGTGTTTTCTCACACGGGCAGCGACAGTGTCTACTTCAACCGTGAGGGACGCTATCCCATGGATGGTGCCTACAACCGTCCCGACTCACCTTACAGGAGCTGGTACAAGTTCCACAGCTGGCCGGAAAAATACGGCTCATGGTGGGGCTTTGAGACTCTGCCCGAACTCAACGAGGATGACCCGGAGGTTCTAAAGTTCCTTACCGGAGGAGGCGGCATCGTTCAGCGCTGGCTGGGCGAAGGCGCAGGCGGTTGGCGGCTGGATGTTGCCGACGAGCTTCCCGATGTGTTCCTTGACGAGCTGCGCAGTGCGGCAAAGAGTCAGAAGCCGGATGCCGTGATTATCGGAGAGGTCTGGGAGGATGCCAGCAACAAGGTTGCCTATTCTCTGCGCCGCCGTTATCTGCTTGGCAAACAGCTCGACTCGGTCATGAACTACTGCTTCCGCGATGCCATTGTGGATTATCTCAACGGCATGGATGCGGCAGCCGCCATGGAAAGCATTCAGACCATTCTGGAAAACTATCCGCCTCAGGTGACACGTCTGCTTATGAATATGGTGGGCACCCACGACACCGAACGCATCATGACCGCGCTGGCGGGTGAGCCGTCAAACGGCAGAGGCAGAGACTGGCAGTGCTGGAAGAAGCTCAGCGACCAGCAGCGTGAGTACGGCCGTCAGCGGTGCAAGCTGGCGTCGGTGCTTCAGTACACCCTGCCGGGAGTTCCCAGTGTGTATTATGGCGATGAGGCCGGCATGGAAGGCTACCGCGACCCGTTTAACCGTGCCTGCTATCCGTGGGGAAGCGAGGACACCGAGATGGTTGCGTGGTATCGTGCACTCGGTCAGATCCGCCATTCCCACGACTGCTTTACCGGAGCGCAGATGGAGGTCATCAAGGCAAACGACCGGGTCATGTCCTATGTGCGCAGGGGTGAAAAGGACAGCGTGCTGGTGATTGTCAATGCCGGTCAGAATGACGAGACCATGCAGCTGCCGGAGGAATTCCGCTCAGCAACGCCGCTTATCGGCGAGCCGCTGTGCGGCAGCTATGCTTTTGTTCCCTCAGGCGGCGTTGCGGTGCTCGGACTGAGAAAATAACAGGACTGATTTCGTTTATGAAGAAATATCTTATACCGCCTGAGCAGCTCAGGCCGCTGGCTGAGGGCAAAGGGCTGTGCATGGCACCCGACACCATCATGGTTACCGGGCTGCCCATTGCCCGTATGTATCGGGTGATGCCAACTATGCTCATGGACAGCGGGTGGCGTTTTCTTGCCGGCTGTGAAACAGGAGAATACCTTGCAAATCCGCGCTACAACGGCATCTACGATGTGAATGTGCTGGCAAATTACAGCCCGGATATCGTGGAGCTGCTCGATTCACCGCCATACTCTGCCTACGAACGGGCGGAGGACGGCAGATGGCAGGATGTTTCACTGTCCACCGACTGGCTCTCGCTGGCGTAGTATTAATTTGCTAAAAAGCACCGTCTGCGGCACGATTTGTGTTGCCCGCGGACGGTGTTTGTTATATAATGATGAAAGCAAGACAATTCTGTTTTCAATATCATACCATTTCTGATTGGAATTTTACCATGGATGAGCTCAGACAGGAAAAATTGACCGGCGTGGTAGACAGCGTCACCTTCCGCAAGGAGGACAGCGGATTTACCGTGCTGGAGCTTGAGCACGACGGTGAGCTGGATACGGTCGTGGGAGCGCTGCCGGAGGTATATGCCGGCGAGCGGCTGACCGTGTTCGGCCAGTGGCAGAGTCACCCCACCTTCGGGCCTCAGTTCCGTGCAGAAAGCTTTGAGCGGCAGATGCCTGCCACAGCCGCTGCCATTCTTCGTTATCTTTCGGACGGTGCCATCAAAGGCATCGGCCCTGCCACTGCGGCAAAGATCGTAGAAAAGTTCGGTGACGAGTCTCTGTATGTCATTGAAAATGATCCCAGACGGCTGGCTACAATAAAGGGCATAACGGAGGAGAAGGCCAATGATATTGCCGACCGCTACAAGGCTCAGGCAGGTCTGAGTGAAGCGGTGGCACTTCTTGCGCGCTATTCGGTCACAGCTGCCGAGGCCATGCAGGTGTGGCGTATGTGGGGTCCGGCTACCTTTGATATGGTGGAGTCAAATCCATATGTGCTGTGTCAGCCGGAGCTGGGTATAGGCTTTGACCGCGTGGATGAGGCCTGTTCCCGTCTTGAGCGTCCGGCAGACGATTTCGGACGGCTTGCCGCCGGAGTCAAGCATATTCTTTATCACAATCTGACCAACGGACACACATGTCTCCCAAGAGAAAAGCTGGTTCCCGTTGCAGCACAGCGGCTGACACAGGATCTTGAAACCATAGATGGTATAATCGAATCCCTCATAGACTATGAGGAACTGGTGGTGGACGAGCTTGGCGACAGGGAGTTTGTGTTCCTTTCCGGGCAGTACGCCTCGGAGACTTACTGCGCAGGCCGCATACTGACCCTGATGCAATACCCTGCAAAGCCGATAGGAGATTACGAAAAATATCTTGAACTGATACAGAATCTCAAGGGCACAGTGTACGAAAGCAAACAGCTGGAGGCCATCGACGCCGCGCTGACCAAAGGCTTTCTTGTGCTGACCGGCGGACCGGGTACAGGCAAGACCACTACCCTTGATGCCATTATCAGCATTCTTGAATCATACAAGCAGAAGGTGGCCATCGCCGCACCTACCGGGCGCGCCGCCAAACGCATTACCGAAGTGACCGGACGTGAGGCAAAGACCCTTCACCGGTTGCTGGAGGTCAAGTGGGGCCCCAACGACGTGTCGTTCTTTGAACGCAACGACCGCAACCCGCTGGAATGCGACGCGCTTATTGTGGACGAGCTGTCAATGACTGACACCATGCTCTTTGAGGCCATGCTGCGGGCGGTGCCCAACGGCTGTCGGCTTATACTGGTGGGAGACAGCGACCAGCTGCCCAGTGTGGGTGCCGGCAATGTGCTCGGTGACCTTATCTGTTCGGGCAGAGTACCGGTGATACAGCTGACCGAGGTTTTCCGACAGGCACAGACCAGTGCCATTGTTACCAACGCCCACCTCATTGTGGAGGGCACGATGCCCGATCTTTCCCTGAAAAACAGCGACTTTTTCTTTCTTCAGTCGGACAATCCCAACGTTGTGGCAGACACCATTGAGGATCTGTATTTCCGCCGCCTGCCCAACGCGTACAACTACAGTCCGCTGACCGACATACAGGTGCTCTGTCCCGGACGCAAGGGACTGACCGGCACCCGTGAACTCAACCGCAGACTTCAGGCGCGCATGAATCCCGCCCATCGTGAGCGGAGTGAGCTCCACCTGCCCGGAGTGATCTTCCGGGAGGGCGACAAGGTCATGCAGACCCGCAACAACTACGACGTGCCGTGGAAGAATCACCTGACCGGTGAAGAAGGGACAGGCATCTTCAACGGCGACATCGGAATGATTCGCCGCATTGACCATCTGGGCGGTCAGATGGAGGTGCAGTTTGACGACCGTACTGCTGCCTACGAGCTGGACGATGCGTCTGAGCTTGAGCACGCATATGCTGTTACTGTCCACAAGAGTCAGGGCAGCGAGTTTCCGGCAGTCATCATACCCATGTGTCCCGGACCGCCTCAGCTGCAATACCGCAGTCTGCTGTACACTGCCGTCACCCGTGCCCGTTCACTGCTCATTCTGGTGGGGCAGCGGGACATAGTGGCGCAGATGGTGTCCGGACGCAGCAAAAGCAAGCGTTACACCGGCCTTTCATACTTCCTTACCGAATACTGATATCAAGGATAATTACCGGATATTCCTGCCGATGATCAGGCATGCGGAATTATGCGGTGAGTTTCCGGAACGGAGGCAAATACAATGGGATTTTTCAACCAGATCAAGGACGCCGCTCTCGACAGAATATTTCCGAGACGCTGCCCGCTGTGCGGCACGGCGCTGATGCCCAATGAACGGGTGTGCGCAGAGTGCTCCGATACCCTTGAATTTATCAAGCCGCCAGTGTGCCTCCACTGCGGACGACCGGTATTCGACTGCGTCTGCGGAGACGAACCCTATGTGTTTGACCGGTGCGTGGCTCCTTTCGTGTACACCAAGTCCATCCGCCGCGGAATGCACCGTTTCAAATTCAACAATGCACCTACCGTATCGGGCTTCTTTGCCAGATATATGGCTGCGATGGTGCGCCAGCAGTATGGCGACGAGTATATCGACCTTGTGACCTGCGTGCCCATGCATAACGAAGACCTCCGTCAGCGCGGCTACAACCAGTCGCTTCTGCTGGCAAGGGATGTGGGAGCGATTCTTGAGCTGCCTGTCCACAGTAAGCTGATGGTAAAGACAGTGCAGAACAGTGTGCAGCATTCGCTCACCCGCAAGGAGCGCCAGCGCAACGTCAGCGGAGTCTACCGTTTTTCACCTACTGCCATGCCGCTGAACGGACGCACGGTTCTGCTGTGTGACGACATCATCACAACCGGCAGCACGCTGAACGAATGTGCCGCCGTTCTCCGCGAGGCGGGAGCCGGACGGGTGCTGTGCGTGACAGCAGCTGCCGTTGTGGCTTCGGCGGAGCACAGTCTGAAAAAGGTATACGTCAACAAATGAATATAAAACAAAACGCCTGCCGCAGAGATTACGCGGCAGGCGTTTTTGTTTGCGTTCAGTTTTCTTCTCCGCCTTCATCGGTGGTCTTTTTGACCTCAAAGCAATTGTTGAGGAAGATGATGTGGGACGCAGCGATTATCACGCTGCGGAACATGGTTTTGACCTCGGTGTTGGTCACGCCGATGTTGTCCACGGTGTCCTTGAGTCCGCAGATGAACCGCAGCATGTTTTCCAGCTCCGAGCAGAAGTAGTCGTAAGCTGTAGAGGAGTCGTAGGTGCTTTGCTGCATGCGGAACATCTGGGCGATACTCTCGATGGATACGGCGTTCTTGGCCACACTGATGAATATCAGGTAGCCTATCTGCTCGCTGTAATAGAGCTTTTTCACCGGCGGGGCAATAACGCCCTTCTTGACATAGTTGCTGACCATAGAGATGGTCAGCTCGGTGCAGCCAAGCGGGACGAGCACGCTGTTTATGTACTTGACCACCTGCTCCAGATAAAGTCCCATGTCGGGCAGTTCGGATAGTCTGGGCAGACGGAATTCTTCGACCTTATGAGCAAATAATGCTTTTATATCCTTGTTCATGTCATTCATTTTATACTATTTTTTCATAGCTGTCAATAAGATAATAAAATACGCTTGACAGGTTATTGGAAAACTGATATAATCCACTCAACGGTTTTGCAAAAACCGATTAAGCGATTTACAATACATCAGGATCGTGAGGTTTGAACATGATAAAGCTTCTGGTGGATTCGGCATCGGACTATATGCAGTCCGAGCTTGAGGGACGGGACATAGAATTCATCCCTCTCGGAGTTACCGTTGCCGGCAGAACCTATACCGACGGAGTGGATCTGACCAAGGATGTTTTTTACGATCTGCTGCTGAACACTGAGGAATTTCCCAAAACCTCCATGCCCTCTCCGGCGGCGTTTATTGAAATTTTCGAGCAGGCAAAGCAGAACGGAGACGACGTGGTGTGCATCCTGCTTTCTTCCGAACTGAGCGGAACCTATCAGAGTGCGGTTACTGCAAAGAGCATGGTGGACTATGACCGCATATATATTGTTGATTCACGGGCCGTGGCAGGCTGCATCAGGATCATGGCGGAATATGCCGACCGGCTGCGTGCGCAGGGAGTCGGTGCAGCTGAAATTGCCGAACGGCTGAACGCTCTGAAGCAGCGTGTGAGAGTT
>JAZUOR010000018.1:0-5990 GCA_045604745.1 Acutalibacteraceae bacterium
GGTAGCAGCCTTCAGAGCAGCGGCGTCGAACTGGGGATGCAGCAGGGTATCCAGAGTTCTGGGCTCGATCATGGCGACAGCCTTCTTCTCGTCGATCATGCCTTCGTCCACCAGGTCGCAGGCGATCTTCAGAGCAGCGGGAGCGGTGCGCTTGCCGTTACGGGTCTGCAGCATGGACAGCTTGCCGTTCTCAACGGTGAACTCCATATCCTGCATGTCACGGTAGTGATTCTCCAGGATCTGGCAGACATTGGTGAACTGCTCGAAAGCAGCGGGGAACTTCTCAGCCATCTCGGAGATGGGCATGGGAGTACGCACACCGGCGACAACGTCTTCGCCCTGTGCATTGGTCAGGAACTCGCCGAACAGCTTCTTCTCGCCGGTGGCGGGGTTACGGGTGAATGCAACGCCGGTGCCGCAGTCATCGCCCATGTTGCCGAAGGCCATGGACTGGACGTTAACGGCAGTGCCCCAGGAATAGGGGATGTCGTTCTCACGACGGTAGATATTTGCACGGGGGTTGTCCCAGGAACGGAAGACAGCCTGGACAGCGCCCATCAGCTGCTCCTTGGGATCGGTGGGGAAGTCCTTGCCGATCTTGTTCTTATATTCAGCCTTGAACTGACCTGCCAGCTCCTTGAGATCCTCAGCGGACAGTTCGACGTCCTGTGTGACGCCCTTGGCTTCCTTCATCTTGTCGATGAGTTCTTCAAAATACTTCTTGCCGACTTCCATAACGACGTCGGAATACATCTGAATGAATCTTCTGTAGCAGTCCCATGCCCAGCGGGGATTGCCGGACTTGGCAGCCATGACCTCAACGACATCCTCGTTAAGACCGAGGTTGAGGATAGTATCCATCATACCGGGCATGGAAGCACGTGCACCGGAACGGACGGAAACAAGCAGGGGATTATCAAGATCGCCGAACTTCTTGCCGGTGATCTCTTCCATCTTGACGATGTACTCCATGATCTGTGCCTGGATCTCGTCGTTGATCTTTCTGCCGTCCTCATAGTAACGGGTGCAGGCCTCGGTGGAAACGGTAAAGCCCTGGGGAACAGGAAGACCGATCTTGGTCATCTCGGCGAGATTGGCGCCCTTGCCGCCCAGCAGCTCGCGCATGGAACCGTTACCTTCGGAGAACAGATAGACATACTTGTGACTCAATGTTAATTCCTCCTTAATTTGCATCCTTTTTCAAGCTTTTTCAACATTTTGTATTTCTATTACTAAAGCACCCATTATAATAACACATATCTGACAAAAAATCCAGTGGAATATTCCGTTTGCTGCAAAAATTTGCGATTTGTTAAAAAACCTCGTCACAGACACACTATCCGCGCAGAAAACGAGCCGGTGCGCAGGCACCGGCTCGTGGAGATGATGTGCGTGTTTACTGTCAGTCGGCATTTTCTTCCTGCTTGTGGATAAGACCGAAACGCTTGTCCAGTTCCATAACGGGAACAGGAATGAATGCCAGTGCAAGAACCAGCAGATAGACCCACCAGTTGCTGTCGTAGAAGTTCATCAGACCGAAAACGTTGGAGATGGGCGGGATGAAGCATACAGCAATCATCATTATTGCAGACACAAGGAAAGCCTTGTTGAGAGTCTTGTTGGTGAAAGGACCGATCTTGAACAGGGAATGATTGGAGCGCATGTTATAGGAGTGGAAGCACTGGATAAATCCGAGTGTCATGAACGCCAGCGTCTGGCCGGCAGTCTTTGCCATTTCACCCTCATAGCCCAGGCCAAAACGTCCGATAACGAATGCAACAGCTGTCAGGATTGCAAACATGGCACCCTGTATGCCGATACGCATTCCGAGACCGTGTGCAAAGATGCTCTCGCTCTTGGGACGGGGCTTGCGGTTCATAACATCGCTCTCGACGGGCTCCATGCCCAGAGCGATGGCCGGCAGGCTATCGGTGACCAGATTGATCCACAGCAGCTGCATAGGCAGCAGGGGAGGCATCTTCCAGATGAGAGTAATGAAGAACACGGTGAGTATCTCGGCGATGTTGGTTGCCAGCAGATAGCTGACCACCTTGCGAATGTTGTCGTAGATTCCGCGGCCTTCCTTGACGGCCTTTACGATGGTGGCAAAGTTGTCGTCGGTGAGGGTCATGTCAGCGGCACCCTTGGCAACGTCAGTGCCGGTAATACCCATAGCACAGCCGATATCGGCAGCCTTCAGGGCAGGAGCGTCGTTGACGCCGTCACCGGTCATGGAAACGATCTGCTCGTTGGCCTGCCATGCCTTGACTATGCGGATCTTATCCTCAGGGGATACACGGGCATAAACGGAGATGTCATGAACCTGTGCAGCCAGCTCTTCGTCGGAAATCTGAGAAAGATCGGCGCCGGTCAGTGCACGGTCGCCCTCTTCCATTATGCCTATATCTCTGGCGATTGCCGAAGCGGTGACAACATGGTCGCCGGTGATCATGACCGGCTTGATGCCCGCCTGACGGCAGACGGCAACAGCCTCTCTGGCTTCGGGTCTGGGCGGGTCAATCATGCCCACAAGGCCCAGCAGGGTGAGGTCACACTCGATTTTTTCCGAAGCAGGTGCTGCGGGAACAGAAGGCAGCTCACGGTAAGCAATGGTAATGACGCGCAGAGCGTTGGAGCTCATCTCGTCGTTGAGCTTCGCGGCCTTCTTCACATCGCCCTTGGTGCATCTGGGAATGATGGAATCGAAGGCACCCTTGGTAATGGCGATGATTCTGCCGTCCATTTCATGGATGGTAGTCATCATCTTGCGGTCGGAATCAAAGGGGATTTCGGCTGCACGGGGATACTGCTCGTTGAGTGACTCCTTGGACATGCCGTTTTTGTGAGCAGCAAGAACGATACTTGTTTCGGTGGGGTCGCCGATGTGTGTCTCGCTTCCGTCAATATTGAACAGAACCGAGCCGTCGCAGCACAGAGCTCCGCAGCGAAGCACCTTGCGGATGGCATCGGAGTTGTTTTCGGATATTTCGCTGATTTCACCGGTCTCATCGCTGTAGGCACGCACAAGGGTCATCTTGTTCTGGGTAAGAGTACCGGTCTTGTCCGAGCAGATAATTGACGCACTGCCCAGAGTTTCAACGGCGGGCAGACTGCGGATGATAGCATTGCGCTTGACCATGCGCTGCACGCCGATGGACAGAACAACCGTAACGATTGCGGGCAGACCCTCCGGAATGGCGGAAACCGCCAGAGACACTGCGGTCATAAAGGTGTCCAGCAGGTGATTCTTGTTAATAAGATAGTCAACAAGAAATACGATGGCACAGGCTGCCAGAGCAACAAAGCCAAGATATTTTCCCATTTCGGCCAGCTTCATCTGAAGAGGCGTAGCCGTTTCTTTTTCGTCATTGAGCAGGCCGGCGATCTTGCCCATCTGGGTGTTCATGCCGGTCTCGGTTACAACCGCAACACCGCGTCCGTAGGTAACGGAACAGCCGGAGAACACCATGTTGGCGCGGTCACCGAGAGGAGCGTCATCGGCGACCTCAGCCTCGGCATCCTTTTCGGACGGGACCGATTCGCCGGTCAGAGCAGCCTCCTCACACTTGAGACTGGCACTGCTTATGAGCATGGCATCGGCGGGAACAAAGTCACCTGCCTCAAGCAGGATGATATCGCCCCTGACCAGAGCGGATGAATCAACTATCTGCTCGGCACCGTCGCGAATAACGCGGGCATGAGGACTGGACATGTTCTGCAGAGCCTCCAGTGCCTTTTCCGCCTTGCTTTCCTGTGCAACACCGATAACGGCGTTGAGAATAACGATCAGAAGAATAAGGATAGGTTCAAAGAATTCCTTGGCATCGCCCTCGCTGATGGCAACCGCAAAGGATACTGCCGCCGCAATGAGCAGGATGATGATCATTACATCCTTGAACTGCTCAAGGAAACGCATCAGCAGAGTCTTTTTGTTCTTCTGGGCCAACTCATTCGGGCCGTCCTGCTCCAGAAGCTCCGCCGCACGGACCGAACTGAGTCCGGTGGTAGTATCGGTTTCGAGTGAAGCAAGCAGCTTTTTCTGACTGTCAGTCATTTCGATTCCTCCGGTTTCGCAATATTTCATATGTTATCGCAGATGAACGACCTGCGAACACTGACAAGTTACCTGTACCAAAACACAAAAGACTCATGTGCAGCCCACTTGCCGCACATGAGTCTGGTCCATTAAGGCAAGCCAGGGCGAAGAACGCCGTGCTGTTGACTTGTCACACGCAGATTCTGCCTTCCGGCAGATGTTCCCACGGCAGACTACTCCCTCAGTACAGTATTTCCGTTGCGGCTATGTTATCATTTTTTCAGCTTTATGTCAATATGTGGTTGTATTACAAAAAATATACAAATTATACGATGTGTCCGCAGACCGCAGCACTTCTTCCATTATGCCTGCAATTCTTCCGGAATATTCTGCACAGCATGATCTGCGCACTGCAAGGACTCTATTGCTTGACATTGCCGCCAAAATAGTGCATAATATATATTGAATTGTTGTAACAATTTTAGACTATGCGCTTATGCACCGGAGGTCAGTCATGCAGTCGGGCTTCTTCGCCATGCTTTCCAGAATGAAATACATCTCCCGCTGGGCTCTTATGCGCAATACAGAGCGCGAAAATCTCAGCGAGCACTCTCTTGAAACCGCTGTCATCGCCCATGCCCTTGCAGTGCTGGGCAATGTCCGCTTCGGAAAGCGGTTCAGCCCTGAGCGCGTAGCACTGCTTGCACTGTTCCATGACACTCCGGAAATCCTCACCGGAGATATGCCTACCCCGGTAAAGTATTATAACCCGCAGCTCAGAGAGGCTTACGGCGAGGTAGAGCGTACCGCCGGAGAACGTCTGCTTTCAATGCTGCCGGAGGATATGCGCAGCAGCTACAGCAGCCTGCTCATACAGGACGAAGATTCCGAGGAGCACCGTCTGGTAAAGGCTGCAGACAAGCTTTCAGCTCTTATCAAGTGCATCGAAGAACGCAAAGCGGGCAACATGGAATTCTCCAGCGCCGAGCGTGCCACCGAACAGTCGCTGCGATCCATGCAGCTTCCTGAGGCCGATGTTTTTCTTGATGAGTTTATCCCTGCCTATTCCCTTACTCTCGACGAGCAGGGAGCAATGTAACCGCACCCCCTATGAATTATTATGAAATCCAGTGAATTTATCCCCAGGTACGCCGCGCCTTACGACTCTGTCCAGCCCTTTGAACGACTGTTGATCCTCGGCTGCGGCGGATCCGGCAAAAGCACTCTCGCAATCGAGCTCGGTCACATCACCGGCCTTCCGGTGATTCATCTTGACCGCCTGTTCTGGCTTCCGGGATGGAAGCACCGAAACCGTACCGACTTTGACGCTCTGCTTGCCGACGAGCTGAATAACCCTCGCTGGATCATTGACGGTGATTATTCCCGCACGCTCGCCATGCGGCTGGAACGCTGCGACGCAGTGGTCGTGCTCGACTATCCTCGCGCTGTCTGCGCTGCCGGTGTGATCAGACGCCGGGTGCAATATGCAGGCCGCAGCAGAGAGAGCATGGCTCAGGGCTGTCCGGAACGTCTTGACCCGGAATTTGTCCGCTGGGTATGGAATTTCCGCCGCAGCAGACTTCCCGCAATGCTTGACCTTCTTGCCATTACCGCTCAGCGGGAGCAGCCGCCGCAGATATTTATCCTCAACAGCCGAATGCAAACCCGCCGCTGGCTCAAAGCCGTGCGTACAATTTGCGGCATGCAGAACTGACGTTTTTTACCGTTCCCTTTACCGCACACAAACTAAAACTCTTACAACAGGAGGCACACCATGAAACTTATATTCGCCATTGTCAACAACGATGACAGCACCAGCGTTGCCACAAATCTCACCGCAGCCGGATTCTCGGTCACCAAGCTGGCAACCACCGGCGGCTTTCTCAAGGCCGGCAACACCACAAGTCGGATCGTAGCCATGTCGTTCTGTGTGCCAAGGAGTTGCGTGCTTTTG
>JAZUOR010000019.1:0-3081 GCA_045604745.1 Acutalibacteraceae bacterium
GTGCGGCTCCACTCTGGCTCTGATGGATGCCGGTGTTCCCATCAAGGCTCCCGTCGCCGGTATCTCCTGCGGCCTCATCACCGAGGGTGACCGCTGGATGACCATGGTCGACATTCAGGGTCTCGAGGACTTCTTCGGTGACATGGACTTCAAGGTTGCCGGTACTCATGACGGCATCACCGCCATCCAGATGGACCTCAAGATCGACGGTCTGACTCCTGAGATGGTCAAGGAAGCCCTTGAAAAGACTCACGTTGCCCGTAACTATATCCTTGACGAAATCATGCTCAAGGCTATTCCCGAACCCCGCAAGGAGCTGTCCAAGTATGCTCCCAAGATGCTTTCCACCACCGTTCCCGTGGAGAAGATCCGCGAGGTCATCGGCTCCGGCGGAAAGGTCATTCAGAAGATCTCTGCCGAGTGTCAGGTCAAGATCGACATCGACGACGACGGCAAGGTGTTCATCTGCGGCGTAGACAGCGACAACTGCCAGCGCGCTCTGGATATCGTCAACCTCATTGCCCACGATCCTGAGGTGGGTGCCATCTTCAACGGTGTTGTCACCCGCATCATGGACTTCGGCGCCTTTGTCGAGATTGCTCCCGGCAAGGAAGGCCTTGTTCACATCAGCCAGCTGGATGTCAAGCGCACCGAGAAGGTCACCGATGTCGTCAACGTTGGCGACCAGGTCATGGTCAAGGTTCTGCCCATCGACGAGAAGGGCCGTCTTAACCTCTCCCGCCGCGATGCTCTCATCGAGGTCGAGGGTCTTGTTCCGGAGAACACTGTTGCTCCCAGAACCTCCCGTCCTCCCCGTCGTGAAGGCGGCTACAACAACGGCGGCAACCGCAGACGCTACGACAACAATAACTGATAATCTGTAAAAAACTGAAAACGGGGACTGCTGTGTATTCATGGCAGTCCCCTGTTAGGATTATGGGGGACTGCGCACACGGCAGTCCCTTGACAGCTATTTGCGGCAAAATTGATTCATTATTATTCATATGGACGTGCAGTTATGACATATAATTGCATAAGATTTCCCTGAAAGGAATACCAAGCTTGAAATACGAAAACATACAGCGAGTAACTCTTGAAAACGGCATGCGCCTGCTCATGCTGCCCGACGACCGCAGCCGCAGCGCCAGCGTCAGCCTGTGGATAGGCTCCGGCTCCCGCTTTGAGCTGCCGGAACGGGCGGGCGTCTCCCATTACATCGAGCACATGCTGTTCAAGGGTACCCACCGGCGCACTGCACGCCAGCTTGCCGAGGAATCGGACGCCATCGGCGGCCAGCTCAATGCCTACACCACCAAGGAATACACCTGTGTATACACCCGTGCGCTGGACAGTCACCTTGACCGCGCCATTGACCTTGTCACAGACATGGCGCTCCATTCCAGGCTGGCAGAGAACGACTTTGAAACTGAGCGCGGCGTCATACTTGAGGAGATCGGAATGTATGAGGACAGCCCGGAGGATCTGATGATTGACGGGCTCTATTCCACGCTCTGGCAGGGCGATATGCTGGGAGCCAACATTCTCGGCACCCGCAGCATCATTTCGGAAATGACCACCGACCAGCTGCGCGCCCACATGAACGAGCAGTACACCGGCTCCCGTATGGTGTGCGCCCTGAGCGGAGCATTTGATCCGCAGGCGGTCACATCTCAGATATCTGCGGCGTTCGGCCCTCTGGCAAAGGGTGATGTGCCTCTGTGCGCCAAACCTGCAGCATACCACAGCGGTATAAAGCTGATCGAAAAGGATTTTGAGCAGACCCATATTGCTCTGTGCTTTCCCGGTGCGGCGTACAACGACCCGCGCCGTCACGCACTGGGAATACTCAACAACATCTGCGGCGGCAGTTCGTCTTCGCGCCTGTTCCAGCGCATCCGTGAGGAGCTGGGTCTTGCATATTCCGTGGGCTGCTCCTCCACTCCCTACATGACCGAGGGCATGTTCGAGGTGGATGCAGCCGTTTCGCCGAAAAACGAGGAAGCCGCCATCAGCGAGCTGGTAAAGCAGCTGTGCATCCTGCGCCGGGACGGAGTGACCGTGCAGGAATTCACCCGTGCAAAAGAGCAGATGAAGGCCTCCGTAGTCATGGGACTGGAGGGCAATTCCGCCGTGGCCGCCCACATGGGACGCGGCGAGCTGCTCTATGGAAGAATACGCAGCGAGGACGAGGTTCTTGCCTCCATCGACAGCGTCACAATCGAGCAGGTCAATCAGGCTGCACGTCAATTCATCGATTTTGATAATTATTCGTTCTGCGCAGTGGGAAAAATCAGAAATGCGAGCATATATGATGGGGTTGTGCGCGGCTCTGTTATCTGATATAATGTAATTTAACCTGATTTAGTTTGCAAAAGCGGCAGGCAAGGCCGCAGGAGGATAAAGAGTATTATGAAAGCGGAAAATGCAGGCCGCATTGTGGTCAAGGTAGGAACATCCACCATCACGCACGAAAGCGGCCGTCCCAATATCAGATGCATCGAAATGCTGTGCCGTGTGCTGGCGGATCTGAACAACTCCGGCAGAGAAATCGTGCTGGTCACCTCCGGTGCCGTGGGCATGGGTCTTGGACGTCTTGGTCTGACCGAGCGTCCCACCGACACTGCCGGCCGTCAGGCAATGGCGGCTGTAGGCCAGTGCGAGCTGATGTTCCTCTACGACAAGTTCTTCACCGAGTACGGCAAGAACTGCGCTCAGGTGCTTCTCACCGGTGACATCATAGACGACGAGAAGCGCAAGACCTGCGTGATAAACTGCATCAACGCCCTGCTGGGCATGGGCATAATCCCCATCATCAACGAAAACGACGCTGTTTCCGTCGATGAGCTGGAAGGCCACAATATCGGCGACAACGACAACCTGTCGTCCATCGTCGCCCGCCTCATCGAGGCCGATGCTCTTATAATGCTCACCGATACCGACGGCCTTTATGACCGTGATCCCCGTTCCAGCACCGAGGCCGTGCAGATCCCGGTGGTGCTGGAGATTACCGAAAACATCCGCGCAATCGCCGGAGGCAAGGGCTCCAAGCGCGGCACCGGCGGCATGGCCACCAAGCTGGCA
>JAZUOR010000020.1:0-9166 GCA_045604745.1 Acutalibacteraceae bacterium
TTTGTTGTCTTCCTAAGACCGCTTGGCCTCCGACTTCCTCCAACGTCGGACGCATCATGCTGGGCGAATACAGCTTCCTGCCCTGCACTCCCGCAGGCGTTATGGAGCTGCTTCATTCTGCCAATGTGGAAATTTCCGGCAAGGAATGCGTGGTCATCGGCCGCAGCAACATCGTCGGCAAGCCCATGGGCATGCTGCTTCTCCATGAAAACGGCACCGTGACCATCTGCCACAGCCGCACAAAGGATCTTGCCGAGGTTACCCGCAGAGCCGACGTGCTGGTTGCCGCTGTCGGCCGCGCCCGGTTCGTCACTGCCGATATGGTCAAGCCCGGCGCCGCCGTTATTGACGTTGGCATGAACCGCGACGAAAACGGCAAGCTGTGCGGCGACGTTGACTACGACGCAGTCGCTCCCCTCTGCTCTGCCATCACTCCCGTTCCGGGCGGCGTTGGCCCCATGACCATCGCCATGCTCATGCGCAACACGCTGACCGCAGCCAAACTCCAGAACGGCCTTGACATCTGACGGAATACGACGCCGCGGCGGTCAGTTCGCCGCGGCGGTGTTTTTTCCGCGGTGCAAAAGCCCCCTGCGACCGGTACCGCAGCTGCATTACCAGTTTTCACGACGGGACGATAAGATATGCTTTTTCTCGCAATGTTATTCATGCATGTGATTGACGACTATTTTCTGCAGGGCATTCTTGCGGACATGAAAAGAAAATCATGGTGGATGGATCAGGAGGACAAAAAGGAGCCGCAGGCAAGGAATTACTTCTTTCACCGCCACGACCATATTGCCGCTCTTGCCGCCCATGCCTTCAGCTGGGCATTCATGATAATGATTCCGGTCATGCTCCGCTTCGGCA
Source organism: Acutalibacteraceae bacterium (assembly GCA_045604745.1). GTDB lineage: Bacteria > Bacillota > Clostridia > Oscillospirales > Acutalibacteraceae > SIG598. The sequence goes on from JAZUOR010000020.1 coordinate 871, forward strand.
CGGAACCAAAGGGGTGGTATGTGACCGCCATTCTTGCCAACACGGTCATTCACGCTTTCGTTGACGACCTTAAGGCCAACCGTGACAGAATCAATCTGGTCACCGACCAGCTCATACACCTTGCGCAGATCGCCGTGACAGGCACCGTTTTTCTGCTCGCCCTGTAACCGCTACAGACATAACCGGTTATCCATTGTAATTTCAGGAGGAACGAATGGCTACCAGATCTGGAACCAGCGGCTCCGGCCGCAAAAACACCGGCTCATCATCCGGCAGCCGGTCATCATCGTCAGCCAGAGGCTCGTCCGGTCGTTCGTCCGGTCGCTCCTCTTCCGGCAGTTCAGCAAATAACCAGCCCACCTCATCCCGCACCATAGGCTCTACCGTGCTGGTCATAGCAGCGCTTTTTCTGCTGCTGTACGCCATCGGAGTGGGTCAGGGTGCCATAGACATGCACTCAGAGGATCAGCTGGCATCCTTTTCCGATTTTCTGCTCAGCGGCTTCGGCGATGAGGAAAGCGAAAACAGCACTGACACACCATCGGAGGAAGTCAATGCCCATTCCGCGGCCTCACGAACCACCGCCGTCACCACAACCACTCTGCCTGCAGACTCCGAGCCGGCCGTCACTGCCGGCGCATCTTCTGCAGCCACCTCTGCCGCTGCTGAAAAAAGCACTTCCGCTCCGGCTGAGTCAACAAACAATACCACTGCTAAAACCACCGAAAAGACCACTGCTAAAACTACCGCTAAAACTACAGCTAAAACCACAGCTAAAACCACAGCTTCTCCATCTCTCGTCATAACCACAACCGGCCGCTCCACTTCGGCCGCCACAACCACAACTGTCACCACGACCACAGCAACTACTACAACCACTACCACTGCTGCCGCCGCTCCGGTCTATGCCAACGCCGAAAACGTTATCGACCCCAATTACGAATCCTCCCACTACATTGTAGTATATGCCGGCAGCAGCCAGTCGGTGGCGGTCTACACCAAGGACGCAGGCGGAAAATACAGCGTGCTGAGCAGATGCTTCACCTGCTCCACCGGCGCACCCGAAAGCCCGACACGTACAGGCAAATACAAAATCCGCGCAAAGTACCGCTGGCGCTGGCTGGTGGGCAACGTATACGGTCAGTACAACAGTTCCATTTCCGACTCCTATCTGTTCCATTCGGTGCCTTATCTTTATCAGCGGGAGGATTCCCTCGACATGACCGAATACAACAAGCTGGGCACTCAGGCTTCCCACGGATGTATCCGTCTGTGCGTACGCGACGCAAAGTGGATATACGACAACTGCCCTATCGGCACGCAGGTCAACATCGTCAACCAATCCGGTCCGGAGGGAGGGAGCGTTCCGTCGCTCATCAACGACGCTCTGTACAAGGGCTGGGATCCCAGCGATCCCCATTCGGACAATCCGTACAATTAATGTTCCAGCACCGTACCGGATAATGACAAAAGTATTACATTTATCGAATTACGATAAATTTCTGTTGACTTTCCGGTATTGCGATGATAGAATGTAGCAGCCGTGAGATGCTCTGGTTATCACCCTTGCGCCTCACGGCTGATTATCGCCTTATTGACTATCATCTTTCATTCAGGATAACAAAGCGGAGGTGCCGTGTGATTTCGGTATTTATGTCAGCTTTCATGATCCCTGTCAGAATCATGGCAAACGCTGCATCCGGTCTTATGGAATATCTGCCCAAGAACCGTCCCTTTGAGCTCAGCGACGACGGCGAGTATCTGTTCAGCAGCGGCCGGCGCTACGATTTCGTCGGCTTCAGTGACGAAGACGGCAGCTACACCGTTGACGACGGTCAGACCGTTCACGGCGGTTTCCGGCTGGGCTACATAGTGGGTGAAAGCGGCTGCCGCGTGCAGCGCACATCCTCCAGAAACGGTACATATATCATGCTGACGGGCGTTTCCGACCGCTCTGAGGTATACAGGCTGTGTGAATGAAGCACAGCCTTTTTTATTTTCACAAAAAATACTCTGTTTGCTCCGTCCCGCAGGTTGCGTTCGGCAATGAGCCGTTGTATAATGATTCCGATCAACTACTTTTGGAGGTATATGCAAAATGAAAAAGATACTCAGATCGGTCGCCGCCCTGCTGGCTGTGGCTGTAATCGCATCCTGCTTCACCATGAGCGCATTTGCCGGGGCATCCTCCGGCGACGCAATGACCGACGCCGAGCTCTCCGAGCTTCTTGAAATGCTGGAGGATCAGGGAGTTGCAGTCTCCGGCGCCGATGTTTCCGGCTCTGATATTTCCGCCAGCGACGTTATCGCTCCCGTGGTCAAAACCTTTGGTCAGTACGAACTGACCGAGCAGAGATTTGACGAGTACGGTGTCACCATTTCTGTGCCCGCCTTTGAGCAGAGCGGCAACATCTATTCCAGCGCCGATGAGCTGGGTCTCCTTTTCGGTGACACGGTCAGCGCCAACGCCCTGTTTGACATCAGCTACGGCGGATTCACCAACTACATCTGCTACGGCACCACCTCGGACGGCTCTTCCATGATGGCTCTTACCTACACCGAGAGCAACTGGTCACGCTTCATCGGCAGCTTTGCCAACCTCTCCGCCGAGGAAATGGAGCGCATGGAAAGCGGCTCCGACCTCATCGGCGTGGGCGACGGCTCCACCGCCACCTTCCGCGTCATCAACGGCACTCCCATGCTCTGCCAGGAGTATTACGACACCGCTTACATGGCCAAGTACTACATCGTTCGCACCATCGTTGACGGCGGTATGTACGAGCTTTACATGCAGCTCTACAACCCCACCGATGCCGACTCCACCGCTGCCGACCAGATCATCAACAGCCTCGACATCGACGGCTTCAACGTTCAGCGCTATGGTGTCGCCAGCACCCGCACCACCGGCTGGCTCATCGCTCTGGTGGCTCTGCTGTTCGCTGCAGTGGCTCTGCTTGCTTTCTTCATCGTCCGTTTCTCTCTGTTTGCCAAGGCATCCGGAAGCAGCTTCAACATCATCGGCTTCGACCTGCCCGGCAGCGACAGCGACGAGGACAGCTATGATGACTCTGACGATGATGACGAAGACTGATAACCGAAGAGGTACAGCAGCATGAACGAGATCATATTCAACAGCACCGAAGAAGCCCTTGCCGTCTTTGACGATATGCGTGAAAAGGCTGTGTCGCTGGCTCACGCCATGGGCGTAATTTACCTCGACAGCGTCACCTGCGCTCCATCCGATACCGCAGAATACCGCGGACGCACCATGGGCACTCTTTCCGGAATCGAGTATGACGTCACCACCTCTCCCGCCGCCAAGGCCGCCATTGCTTACCTTGTTGAGCACCTTGACCAGCTGGACGATCAGCGCCGCCGGGAGATCACTCTGTACAACCGTGAAAACGAATTTGTGTCCAGCATTCCCAAGGAAGAATACACCGCCTACAGCGAGCTGATTTCCAACGCAGAAGATATCTGGCACAAAGCCAAGGCAAACAACGACTTTGCCTCCTTTGAGCCCTATCTTGAAAAGATATTTGACTGCAACCGCCGCTTTGCAGGCTACTACCGTCCCGACCTGCCCGCATACGATGTTCTTCTTGACCGGTATGAGCGCGGTCTGACCATGGAGAAGGCCGACGCCTTCTTTGCCCGCATGAGAGCCGAGATCGTTCCGCTGCTGGCAAAGGTCACCGCTGCTCCGCAGGTGGATGACAGCTTCCTGCATGTCTGCTATCCCGTTGAGAAGCAGCGTGAGTTTTCCGAATATCTCATGGACGTGCTGGGCATGGATCGCGCCCACAGCGGCATCGCCGAAACCGAACACCCCTTTACCATCAATTTCGGCTGCAGCGACGTGCGCATCACCACCCACTACCACGAAAACGACGTGGCCAGCTCCATGTATTCGGTCATCCACGAGGGCGGTCATGCCCTTTATGAGCTGGGTGTGGGAGCGGAATATGAGCGCACCTTCCTTTCCGGCGGCGTTTCCATGGGCATTCACGAAAGCCAGTCCCGCCTCTTTGAAAATCTCATCGGACGAAGCGAGGAGTTCATTGCCCTTGTCTTCCCGAAACTCAGAGAGCTGTTTCCCGAACAGCTTGCCGACGTTGACGCACATGCATTTTACCTCGCTGTCAACAAGGCCGAGCCTTCGCTCATTCGCACCGAGGCCGACGAGCTGACCTACGCTCTGCACGTCATGGTGCGCTATGAGCTGGAAAAGGAGATCATTTCCGGTGAGCTGGCGGTCAGCGATCTGCCTGCCGCGTGGAACGCAAAGTACAAGGAATATCTTGGCGTGGATGTGCCGGACGACAGCCGCGGCGTACTTCAGGATTCCCACTGGAGCGGCGGCTCGGTGGGCTATTTCCCAAGCTACGCCCTTGGCTCTGCCTACGGCGCCCAGATAATCGACAGCCTGAAGAAGGATGTTGACGTATCTGCCGCCATCAGCAGCGGCAGTCTCAGACCCATCGTGGACTGGCTGGGCGAGCACATCTACAGACACGGCTGCATGTACGACCCCGCCGTTCTGCTGGAGGGCTGCTGCGGCAGAGAATTTGACCCCGACTTCTTTGTGAGCTATCTCAAGGAAAAATTCAGCGCCATATATAATCTTGACTGATTTCTGTTTGCATGCCGCAGTTTTTTCAACTGCGGCATATTTTTTGCCGTAACATATTGACAACCATCTATATGTGCGCTATAATACACATAGACAACCATCAATGTGAGGTGCGAATATGACTAAAAAAGAAATGGCCGCCGACCTGTACGCTCAGGGTTTTATCTGCTCTCAGGCAGTTTTCGCGGTGTTTGCCGAAAAATACGGTCTGCCAAAAGAGCTGGCACTTAAAATCGGCTGCGGCTTTGGCGGCGGCATGCGAAACGCCGAGCTGTGCGGTGCAGTTACCGGCGCTGCTATGGTTATAAGCCTGCGTTACGGTCACACGGTCGGCGACGACAGCGACAGCAAGCAGCTCTGCTTCCGGAAGACCCGTGAGTTCACCGACCGCTTTGCGGCAAAAAACGGCAGCATAATCTGCCGCGATCTGCTGGGCATAGACATTTTCAAAGGGGACGGCATGAGCATCGCCGCCGGTAAAAATCTTTTCAAAACCACCTGTGTGGATATGATATGCGACGCGGTGGAAATCCTTGAGGAGCTGGGATATTGATATGGTACTGACAGATGTATTCAAGGCGCTCTCCGACCAGACCCGGCTGGAGATCGTGCGCATGCTTGCCCAAAAAGAGGAGCTGTGCGCCTGCCGCATCCTTGAGCGGTTCGAGATAACCCAGCCCACCCTTTCCCACCACATGAAAAGCCTGTGCAGCTGCGGCCTTGTAAACACCCGCCGAGAGGGCAAGTGGTCCTACTATTCGCTCAGCAGAGAAGCGCTTGCCGAGGTCGGCAGATTCTTTGATGAGCCGGCAGAACAGCATCTGTGAAGCAGCACACATCGACGCAGAACAAAGGCAATACCGCATAATTCTAAGTGCGATATTGCGCAGTCAGATTTTTCGTCAGACGATACAAAAAGCGGAGTCAATACTTTGTGTATTGGCGAGCATTTTTGTGAAGTATGATGGAAAAGATGCAAGCAAGATCGTGCTTAAGTGCTTGCTCGTGAATTGTGCGGTGTTGCCCAAATATGCACATCGGAACGGACTGACGGTCATCGCGCCGCAGTCCGTTTTGCTGTGCGCGGAATCAATATTGTAAACTTTTTCGTGAAGAGATTGACAGTTGTGTTCTAATGCGTTAGAATAGCGCTGTACTAATCCATTAGAATAAAATCGCGACGGAGTGTTTCCGGCTCTCCGTCAAATACGCGGAAAGGAATGTCATTTACCATGAGCACCCCCAGAATCTTTGAAAGCGAATACCGTTTCTGCCTTATCCTCTGGGAGCACGAGCCCATCAGTTCGGGAAAGCTGGCGGCTCTGTGCGCAGAGAAGCTGGGCTGGTCAAAAACCACCACCTACACTGTTATCAAGCGCCTTTCGGAAAGAGGCGTTCTGAAGAACGAAAAAACCATCGTCCGCTCACTTATATCCAAGGAAGAGGCGCAGATCGCCGAACTGGACGAGCTTATAGACAAAAAGTTTGAAGGCTCTCTGCCGGCCTTTCTTGCCGCCTTCACCCGTCAGCAGAATCTGTCGGCCGAACAGATAGACGAAATAATGAAGATCATCGAGGGGAAATGAGGTGAGCTGTTTGACCAATCTGCTTGTTGCCCTCGCAGGCATGAGCGTTGCCGGAGCCATCGCTGCCGCTGCGGTAATGCTGCTGAGGCTGGCTGTGCGAAGTATGCCGGTAAAGGTGCTCTGCATGCTCTGGCTTCTTGTGGGGCTGCGTCTTGCGCTGCCCTTTTCTCCCCTTTCGTGGCCTGGAGAACTGTCCGAACGTATGACGGAATTGACCATAACCGCAGATTCACCCTCCTATTCTCCGCACCATACAGCCAATCCGGTCCCGCAGGCCGTTGACCCGGCAGAAATCTCCGGTCATGCCGCGGACTCTCCCGTTGTGACGGAAGGCAGTGCCGCACCCGCGACCGGTCTGAGAATACGTCCTGCCGTCGTCATTTTCGTGCTGTGGCTGACCGGTGCGGCAGCTGTGCTGCTCCGTTCGGCAGTAAGCTATGCAAAGATGCATCGCAGACTACTAACCGCCGTGCTCTGCGAACACGGGAAAAGAATTTTCCGCAGCGAGTTTATATCCTCTCCGTTTGTATTCGGAATAGTAAGACCGGGAATATATCTGCCCTGCTCCATGAGCGAGGAGCACATTCCGTATGTTCTCCGGCACGAAAGAGCCCATATCGCACGATGCGACCACATCGTCAGGTGTGCATTCGTTCCCGTACTGGCTGCACACTGGTTCAATCCGGTGGTGTGGACCGCTTACGCGCTCATGTGCCGCGACATGGAGCTGGCATGTGATGAGCGAGCCGTATCCGGCATGGATCACGCCGGGCGGCAGCGTTATTCTGCCGCTCTGCTGGCGTGCAGCACCGGCAGAAGCATCGCTCTCTCCCCTGTGGGCTTTGGTGATGTCAGCGTTAAAGAAAGGATAATAAACATTATGGAATACAGCCGCAGAAAACATCTTCCGGCCCTTGCGTCTGCCGCCGTGTGCATTGTCGCCGCTGCATGCATCTTCGTTCTGCCCGTAGGCTGTGCGGAGGGTGAAAAGTCCGCACACACTGACGGCACCGGAACACCGTCCGGCATCAGCTCCGCCGCCGATGTGATGCCCGAAACCGCCGCGCCGGACTATGACAGCTTCCGGATCGCCCACATCAACGACAAATTTGACTACCGCAGCCCATGGCGAATCGACCTTGACAGCCACTGGCGTCAGCCTGACGATGGTAAAATCGCTGACAAAGGCCGTCACGAACTCAGCAGTGAGGGCGTGTGCGCCGTCTGCGGTGCTATCCTGAGCACCGACCAATACGGAGGCACTCAGGTGTACCTTTATGACCACAACGGATGCGGTGTCCACACGCTTTCATACTCACCGGACGGCACAGCGGTGGTCGACAGCCGCACCGAGTATGTGTACGACGAAAACGGCAGTTACAGCACCTGCAGAGAGTACGAGCAAGGCAGGTTGAGCACAGAAAGCGTGTATACCTCTGTCACTCCGGCAGAGGAAGGCAAGCCGGTCTCGCTTCACAGCTTCACCACCTATTTCATGAACGGCACTGTGGTAGTGGAGTATTTTACCGACGGCTGCCCCGACCCGGTGCGCGAAGTGACCTATGACGCTCAGGGAGCGCTGCTTTCCGACTACGAAATGGAATACACCCGCCATGAAACCGGCGCCCTGTATTCTTCCATAAAGCGTTATGAGGACGGAATGCTTGTGGAGCATCGAACCTTTAACGAATACGGTGCCAACACCGGTCGAAAAGTCTTCGAAGACGGCAGACTGGTGCTGGAGGAATTCTACAATATCAAAAATAATGCAGGCTATCTTTGCCGGATCGTCGAGTACGACGAGAACGGCGAGCCCAGCGTCACCTATGAAGCTCCGGAAGGAACTCTGGGCATAGCGGGATGATCCGCTGACAAGCAGCCGGCGCAGACATCATCGTCTGTGCCGGCTTTTCCGGTTTATACTGATATTTATTAGTCTGCTGACAGCTTCACGGCCTCAAGGGCATGGCCTTTGGTTTTTCCTCCGGCAAACTGATAATCTGAATCGGCAATAAAAAATTACATTCAGACCTATTGACAAAGCAACAAAGTCGGAGGCCAAGCGGTCTTAGGAAGA
>JAZUOR010000021.1:0-2370 GCA_045604745.1 Acutalibacteraceae bacterium
GGCTACGATCCGACTTCTCCACGCCGGAGCAAAAGAAAAAACACGGCCCGACAATGGGCGGAATGTAATTTTTAGGAGGGAATGGCCTATTGATCTTAAAATGTTCTATTCGGAGCAGCCGAAAGCATATGTCAACTATAATCAAAGTCCACAGAAATAATATGGTGGATAGTGTAATGGACTTGTCAGACTGTATCCGGTATCCTGTGTGCTGTATGGGTGAGGTGCGGAGATGAACAAATTGAACAAAGACTACGCTGCACTGATGCTGATAGAGATTCTCTACGAGCGAGGTCTTGTCAATCGCGAGACACTGCGATGCATACGCGAAAAGCTCAAAGCATCATTACCTGAGAAACAGACCGCCTGACCAACAGAACTAAAGAGGAGGAAACAGTATGACAATGATTCAAAACTGTATCGGCAACGCATGGCAGCCTCCGGATCGCAACCGAATACGCAACATCGTTTTCTACGGACGCGTATCCACGGAACACGAAGCCCAGCTCAGTGCGCTGGAAAACCAGATGCAATGGTATGACGATCAAATCCGTTACCATCCCAACTGGAATGTAGTAGGCAAATACATTGATGAGGGCATCACCGGAACGCAGGCAAGAAAACGACCGGCATTTCTTGAAATGCTTGAGGATGCCCGAGCCGGACGATTCGATCTGATTGTGACCCGTGAGGTGTGCCGCTTCGCACGAAACACGGTGGACACTCTGGTGACCACACGTGAATTGAAAAACATTGGTGTGGAAGTGTATTTCGTAGAGGATAATATCTGGACGATGGACGGTGATGGTGAACTTCGGCTCACCATCATGGCTACTCTGGCGCAGGAGGAGAGCCGCAAGGTGTCCGAGCGTGTAAAAGCCGGACAGCACGTCAGCAGAGAAAAAGGTACGCTGTACGGCTCCGGCAACATCCTTGGATATGACCGCGTCGGGGACACCTACATAATCAACCCACAGCAGGCAGAAACCGTCCGGATGATCTTTGATATGTATCTGTATGACGGGATTGGCACCGGAAAAATCGCTCAAAGGCTGACCGAAATGGGGAGGCTGAACGCGTCAGGTATAAACAAGTGGAGCCATGGAGTTGTATCGCGTGTGCTGAACAACCAGACCTACATGGGCGTGATGGCTTACGGTAAATCCTTCAGCAACAATTATCTTGAGCAGAAGCGTGTGAACAACAGGGATATGTCATCCTATATGTGTGTCAAGGGCAATTTTCCTGCCATTGTCGCCGAGGACGAGTGGCATCAGGCGCAGGCAATCAAAGAAAGCCGCGTCAAGAAAAGCTCTACCCCCGGAGCCAAGATTCCTGCGCACGGAGTAAAAGAAAACCGCGACCTGTGGGGCAGTAAAATGCAATGCACCTGTGGCCGCTCATTCCGTAAAAACCGCTGGCACAAGAATAAAAACACGCCTACAAGCTACGGATATCAGTGTTACAGTATTCTGAACAACGGTTCCGGAAAGCGGCGTCGTGAAGCGGGAGCAGATGACACCGGCTATTGCGACCAGCCTATGATTGCCGAGTGGAAACTGGAGCTAATGGGGCAGATGATTCTGGAGCAGGTGTTCGGGGAGCAGCGTGATCTGATATGCCGTACCTGCGAGCTGATACAGCAGTGCTACCGTGTGGAGCGACCGAAAAAGGCAAGCCTAACCAATTTCAATGCCCGGATAGAGCGGATCGAATCAAAGAAAGCGATGCTGCTTGATATGCGCACCGACGGGGAGATAACAAAGGAAGAATTCCTGCAGCAGCGCAAGAAGCTGGATGAGGAAATTCAGAAACTCACAGAAGAACGGGAAGCCCTGTCGCATTGCGAGTCCGTTGATGTCCATCAGCCGGAGTGGGACAAGATACGAGCAGCACTTGAGGAAATACTCGATCTGTCACAGCCCAAGCCCAGCCCCGATCTGATACGAAAATTCGTCTCGAAGATTGTTCCCTGTGGCAAGTCGAACTTCTGCTGGTATCTGAATCTGGACGGAACGAATTCCTCTTCCCTGAACGTGTCGGTAAATGGACGCAAAAACAAGGCAACTGTCGTCATAGATGATGGTGAGGCGACACGTATGGAGGAGGTGATACCCCTAAAAAGCCTTGATACATCAGGCGTTATGATTTCCTCCTCCCTACCTGCTATGCAACACAGGGTGCTATCAAAGAGAGCAAGAAATAATTCCCGAACTTGCCAAACAGGTCGGAGAAACCTGGTTCATGTTCGCTCAGTTCACATTGACCAAGGGGGACGCGAAGAGGTACTTGTACCAAAGCTCCACCAAACGCCGTGTGCATAACTGGGACGACATAACCGTCAGGTTGTTTATCTGATATAAGCGATCC
>JAZUOR010000022.1:0-2031 GCA_045604745.1 Acutalibacteraceae bacterium
CAGTTTTCTTGCTGCCTGCGAGAGTGGTGGGCAGTTTGATGCTGTGTTTATGGACATAAACCTCGGCAAAGGCGCGGACGGCATGGATACCACGGCAAAATTGCGGGAGCTTGGCGACAGCGTGCCGGTGATATTCGTCACCAGCCTGGTAAACCGCGCGGTGGACGGCTACGATGTCAGCGCCTTTGGTTTTGTGGTCAAAAAGAACTGCGACGAAAAGCTGCCGGTGGTTCTTGAGAAGCTCTGGAAGAAGCTGTATGTCAGAAAGACAGTAACTGTGATGACAAAGGACGGCGCGGTGATAATGAACACCGATGATATTCTCTGCGCCGAATCGGATGGTCGCTGCACACGCATACATACAATGACCGACGAAATGACCGACACCAGAGCCATCGGTTCCTTTTCCGCGCTGCTTGACAGCAATGATTTTATTGAGGTGTACAAATCCATCTTCGTCAACATTGCCCGAATCAGGCGGGTCAATGCCGATACCCTCGTGCTGGAAAATGACGCCGTAGTGCCGCTGAGCAGGAGAAACCGCAAGAATGTCATGTACGCGGTGATGAAAAAGGTGGACGGAAGATGAGAATAAACAAAAACACCATGATTGCTGCCGTAATAACCATTGCCGTCATTATCCTCAACGGCGCTGTATTTTACAGCGTCTACTGCTCAGGTGATGTGCTGCAGAGCAAGGATGTTTATGGCAACGAATATCAGACCAGGCGCAGCGATATAGCCGCGCGGCAGATGATACTCGACAGCCTGCCGGCAGACAAAGCCGAGGCCGCGGATCGTCTCGAAGACAGAATTTCGATTCTGGAGGATTATTCTCTGGCAGCGGAATATATGGCAGGTGATACATATGTGCTGGGAGTAATAGACGGAGAAACAGCCGAGGAACGCCGTGAGACAGCCGGGAAGCTGTACGCGGAGTACACCGCCAATATGCAGTCGCCCGACCCGGCGGCAGTCGTTGAGCAGCTGAGAACCGAGCTTGGTAAGTACAATGCGGTGCTATCAAGGATTGAATATGCTCTCGGCTATGACAGCTACATCGACGAAGTGCTCGGCAATTCCGAGACGCTGACTGACATAGGAATTTACAAAGAAAACGGCTTTCTGCAAAGCAACATCATCAAAACCCAGAAGGACTTTTACGGTCTGCACGGGCTTGAGCTTTCGGTGGTCTCTGACGAGGGCAGTATTGCCTTTGTGAACTGTCGGTTTACCGATGTGTTTGCGCTGTTTCTCACCGTGCTCATGCTGGTGTTCGTGTTTCTTTTTGACCGAAATGACGCCAAGGACAGGCTTTACTTGGCGGTACCCATCGGTGCGCTTTGTGCTGGCATCGCCGCCATGTACATAAGCAATATCTCCATCATGGCTCGCAGCTCGGGCATGGTTGACTTCGGCGTGAATATCCAGTCGATCTCCGCCTTCAGAAGCTGCCCGTATGTCATCAGCTTCGGCGCTCTTGTGGTGCTGTCGGTGATTATGAAGATGATCGGCTGTCTGATCGTTTTTGCCCTTGCCTGCGCTGTAGTTACGGCAAAAGGAAGAAAACGAATCATACTTGGCTCGCTGGTCGGGCTGTTCGCCCTCGTCGAGCTTGTCACTGCCTTTTCAAATTCGGAAAGCGGGCTGATGACATTTCTCAGAGAGATAAACATATGCTCCCTTTTCAGCTTTGAGCGATTCTATATCCGCTATCTCAATCTTAATGTGGCATCTCTTGCGGTGTCTCGTATGCCGCTGTTCATCGCCTTTGCCGGAGCTGTTGCAGCCGCATCCTATGCGCTTGCCAGAAAGAACATCCGGGAAAACGCTCAGGCGCTCGTGAGCGAGGCTGAACGAGGATATTACGACGAAATCAACCGTCGCTACACCGAATCAAGAAAGATCCGCCACGACATAAGCAACCATCTCCTTGCCATCAGCGCTCTTATGGAGTCGGGCAATATAGCCGAAGCCAGACGGTATCTCAATGAAGTTTCCGAAATGAATGACCTTGCGGCAATGCCAAGT
>JAZUOR010000023.1:0-9226 GCA_045604745.1 Acutalibacteraceae bacterium
TTGAAATACGCCGTTTGGGTGAAAAAGAAGATGCTGAATACAGAACAAAAAAGAAATCTATGCTGAGTCAACATATTTCGTACCTCAAGGATTTTTTCAGAGCCTACAAGGACTTCACCGATCAGGAGATCGACACCATTGAAATCATGCTTGCCAGGCTGTACAGCAGCTTCGGCATAACGGATCTGACCGACTATAATCTGCTCCGGCACGCTGACTATCCTACAATGGGTGACTTCTACACTCTGCTGGAGGACGAATTCCAGAATTACAGCCGTCAGGTAAAGCCTCTTTATACCGACGAAACCCTACAGAATGTGTGTCTCGGACTGCATTCAATGTGCCGGGGCGCAGAGTCAAAATACTTCTGTGGTCATACAAACATCACCGATGACGGCTTTTTGTGCTTCGGGGTAAAGGGTCTGATGGACACCAACAAGCGGCTCAAGGATGCCATGCTGTTCAATATTCTCTCCTACATGACCGGTCAGCTCCTTGGCAGAGGAAATGTCGCCGCATCTATCGACGAGCTGTATCTGTTCCTTACCAACACGACTGCCATCGAGTACATCCGCAACGCATCAAAGCGTGTTCGCAAAAAGGACTCTGCAGTCATCCTCGCAAGTCAGAACATCAACGACTTTCTCATGCCGCAGGTGTGTGAGCTGACAAAGCCGCTCTTTTCCATACCCACACATCAGTTCCTGTTCAACGCAGGGCAGATAGATCCCAGAGCCTACACAGAAACGCTGCAGCTTGAACCGGCAGAGTTTGAACTCATAAAGTATCCGGAGCGAGGAACCTGTCTTTACCGCTGTGGCAATGAACGGTATCTGCTTCAGGTCAAAGCCCCGCCCTTCAAGGCAGAAATGTTCGGAAAGGCTGGCGGTCGATGAGCGCAGCGGTAGGAGCGGCACTCAAGAAGATTGCCGTAGCTCTTCTGAGCAACAAGAAAGCCATCAAGACTGTCGGCATGATCGTTCTTATCATTCTGATCGTAATAATGATGCCCATCATTGCCATCATTGGAGTGTTCAGCGGCGGCATTGAGATCGACACCGATCGACTGTCACAGATGGTGGTAGAAAATATGTCACAGGAGGAATCAGCCATGATGATGGAAATTCAGAACACCCTGAACGAGATCGACCGTCAGATGTCTGCGGCGGGTTACTCCGAACGGGTACAGGAGGCACAGGTTCTGTATGTCATAGGGCTGTCCGGCTACGGCTCGGACACAGGCTTTGTATCCTGGCTTGTCGACTGCTTCTCGGAAAATCAGACCGATGCACAGCTTGTATCCGTGGTCAACAGCAGGTTCTCAACAAACATTTCCCTTGAAGATTTCAGAAGCATAATGAACGGCATCCGGGCTGTTCAGATCAAGACCGACAACTATGTCTCACCCGAAACCAAGAACAATCTTGACCTCGTAACATGGGCAATCAACGCAGAGCAGGCTGGTTGGGGCTATGTATGGGGAACCTATGGATCTGTGCTTTCACGCTCGTATCTCCAGTCAAAGGTAAATCAGTACCCCGACCATGTCGGCTCAATGGAGGACTTCATCAAGCGCAACTGGATGGGAAAGCGAACCGCTGACTGCGTTGGGCTTATCAAAGGATACGGCTGGCTCAATCCGGAAACACAGGCAATCGAGTACGGTACAAACGGAATGCCTGACATATCAGCTGACGATATGTACCGAAATGCCACCGAGAAAGGCTCCATAGGCTCTATGCCCGATATCCCCGGTCTTGCCGTCTGGAAAGAGGGTCATATCGGTATTTACATCGGTGATGGCTATGTAATCGAAGCGATGGGAACCCGCTACGGTGTTCGCAAGACCGAGCTGAGCAAACGCTCATGGACACACTGGCTCAAGATCCCGTATATCACATATGAGGAAACACAGTGAGCCTGACCTCGCAGCCCAGCTGGAGGAACGGTTCCGGCGTTGGGATGCGCTGTATGAACACGGCGGCTCTGACCCGTTCTATGCCGACGGAGTAAACCTTAACCTTGTCCGCAACCATATTCTACATTGCAAGAATCAAATGGAAGAAAAATATGCTGACGGTGATATGCCGGAGGTGTATTTCCGCCCCACTCCTCCGGAGGTGGACAACGACTATGTAGCCCGGAGCGATGAGATCCGCGCCGCAGCCGGGGCTGTACTCGAATCGTACATGGCAGATCCACATTACAAATATCTGAAATCGCACGCTCTGATGCTCGATGCTGCACAGGCAAAAAGCACCTCCATCAGAAATGTCCTTGGATATGCCACAGGGCTTGAAAGAGCGATAGCTGATGATGACCTGATAACCATGCGCCGTCACCTGAACTCTAACGCATATCTGCAAGCCTTTGCTGAATGTGAGGTCAGGGTCAGAGAGGTGCTCAATCAGCCACAGACACAGCTCAGTCTTTTTTCTATGCTGTGCGACGACGATCCGGACGATAATCAGTACGAAAGCGAGGCGATCTCAATGCAGTAATAGAATGATTGTTTTGAGCAGAATACTGAAAATGCCCTTGTATTCACCCTGCGGAAGTTTCGGTTGCTATAACCAGATAAAAATGATATACTGTTACCAATCGGAAAAGAGGTGTTACCGATGAGATGCACTCTGATGCACAAGGATATTCCGGTTGCAGAGTTGGTACTTGACGAAGCCACCGGCAGTATCCAGAAGGTCGAATCCGTTCTGAACATCGCTCACTTTCCAATAGGGATAGGCGTAAAAGACGGCATTGCTGACCGTGCAAAACTGAATGAATGGTGGATCGACCGCTCTATTCCAGCGAGCCGTTCCGGTATACGAAAGGCACTCGAAACTCTTAATCTCTCCAATACAAGGATGCTTCTTACTCGCTGTCTTGGACTCAGCTTATCCGACCATTATTGGATAAAGCCGTCTGACAGTAATGTAACGTGGAGCGAAGTGAATTTCTTTGAAAATCCATTCTCGGAGGATATTGGTGATGTTCTGCTTGGAAAAGCAGTAAAGGCCGATGGCTTTGACTTTCATTCGCCCGACAACACATCTGATGGATGCCTCAAAAAACGCTGGAAAATCATCAACGACAAAAGATGCCTTATCAAGGCAGGCAGCAATCCATTTATGCAGCAGCCGTTCAATGAAGTGATCGCAACCGCTGTTGCGCGGCGTCTTGGAATACCGCATATTCCGTACGCGATTATGTGGGACGATGGTGTGCCGTACAGTGTGTGCGAGGATTTTGTCACACCGGAAACAGAGCTTGTCAGCGCATGGCGGGTAATGCAGATCGAAAAAAAGAACAATAATACATCTGTTTACCGTCATTATCTGAATTGCTGCGAGGCATTAGGAATGACTGACATAGCCCATTCTGTCGATGAAATGATTGTACTTGACTACATCATTGCAAACGAGGACAGACATCAGAATAACTTTGGAGTTATCCGTAACGCAGATACACTCCAATGGATTGGCGCGGCTCCGATTTTTGACAGCGGCTCGTCTCTCGGGTACGATAAACTGCCGGGACAAATTCTTGCAGAACGCGGCATAGAATGCAAGCCGTTCAAAAAAAGCCATGAGGAACAGTTGAGACTTGTCAGTTCATTTGACTGGATCGTGTTCGACCGTCTTAATGGCATTGAAGACGAGATAATCGCTGTATTTGACGAAGCCGGTGAATTCATGGAGCCGGCAAGAAAACAAGCCATAGCTGCCTCGGTAAGTAAGAGGATCGAGCGACTTGAGGCTCAGGCATCATCCGCTGCCCCTGCTGTTGATGCTGTTTCTTCTGATGTCCTTGAGGACATAGCCGAAACATATCAAAAAAATGATATATAGTCAATGAGGACTGCACTGCAAAGGTGCGGTCCTTTTCCTTTAGTAAATTTCAGCAAAAGTATAAGGAGAATCCAATGAAGAAAACTACCATAACCCTTGCATATGATGACGAAAAACTGGCAGCACTTCGCATATACCTCGATCAGAAGAATACTACAATCGAGAACGAACTGCTCATCACTTTGGAATCCCTCTACACGAAATATGTCCCCGGTAATGTCCGGGAGTTCATCCAGTTCCGGCAGGGAGCACTCAAAACCACAGAGAAGAAGCCCCGACCATCCGCAAACACCGAATCCGACAAGCCTGCACCGAAACGGAGTGACACCGATTGAGATCACAGCGATTCGGCGTTGAAATCGAGATGACCGGCATCACAAGAGCAGCCGCTGCTCAAGTGATAGCCGGTTATTTTAATACCACCGCTTCCCATTTGGGAGGACAGTACGATGCGTATGCTGTCCGTGACAACTCTGATCGTCTTTGGAAACTGGTAAGCGACGCATCCATACGCTGTGAATCCAGGCGTGGAAGTTCCAGATCCAGACAGTATTCTGTGGAGATGGTCACCCCGATCTGCAATTACGATGACATCGAAACGCTTCAGGAGCTGGTGCGAAAGCTGCGTGCAGCCGGAGCTAAAGTCAACTCCTCCTGCGGCATTCACATTCATGTGGATGCCGCTCCTCATGATGTACGGACACTCAAGAACATCGTAAACATCATGGCGGCAAAGGAGGATCTGCTCTACAAGGCACTTCGGGTCGAGGTGTCCCGTGAGCATTACTGCAAGAAAACCGACACACGATTCCTCGACGAACTCAACGACAAGCGACCTCGCAACATGGATCAGCTTGAGCACATCTGGTACAACGGTGCGTCCGGGCGATGGCGGCACTACGATGATACCCGGTATCACGGGCTGAATCTTCACAGCGTTTTCTCCAAAGGCACCATCGAATTCCGCCTGTTTAATTCCACCCTTCATGCCGGTGAGATCAAATCGTATATACAGCTTTGTCTTGCCATAAGCCATCAGGCACTCGTGCAGCGAAGCGCTTCACGCAGCCGCACACAGACCAGTAATGACAAATACACCTTCCGCACATGGCTGCTCCGGCTTGGTCTGATTGGAGATGAGTTCAAAACCGCAAGGCTGCATCTGCTCAAGAATCTAGAAGGCAACATCGCATGGAAAGACCCGGCACAGGCTGAAGCCCAAAAGCAGCGACTGGCACAGAGAGCACTTGACCTTTCAGAATCCGGAGAGGACAGCACGCAAAGTGACCAGCCGGAGGATATTTTGGAGGATGGTTCAGAGGACTCCTCGTTCTCAATGACAATGTGAAAGGAAACTTACAATGAAGAAAACACTATACGCTGCATACGGCAGCAACCTCAACAAGATGCAGATGAAATTCCGGTGTCCCACTGCAAGACTCCGTGGAACAGGCGTCATACGGGATTACGAACTGCAGTTCAAAGGGCGTCCCAACAGTGCCTTTGCTACCATTGCGCCGAAAAAAGGAGCATCCGTTCCTGTTGCCTTGTGGGAACTCAAACCGTCAGATGAGCTGTCCCTCGACCGGTATGAGGGCTATCCCTCTCACTATTTCAAGGAGAATATCCCCGTAGAAATAGACGGCAAAAATGTGAACGCAATGGTGTACCTCATGAACCTGCGAATGGACTACGGACTGCCTTCCGCCTATTACTACCGCACGGTTCATGATGGCTACAAGGATTGCGGGCTGGACACTTCGGTTCTTGAGTGTGCGGTCAGAAGCAGCGCAGACAGATTCTACACCTCTGCAGCCAGACGCAGCGGTCAGCAATCCATATTCGATCATGACGGTGTCGGGTACGCATTCGACAACAGCGACGATCCGGACGAGGGGCAGGATGAGAATCCGGATGATAATCTGGACGATGAGCCTGACGAATCAGACCCGTTCTATTGTCCGGGCATGAGCTAAGGAGGAAACGCCTATGAAGTTGAAACGTCGACTTCAGTCCGAGCTTGGAGACCGATATGTATACCAGCGGATACTTGCCGACAGGGAAATTTACTCTCTCAAGGCAAAAGGTGTCCCACGCAATTCCGATTACATTGCAGCGACACTTGAAGCAGGATGCGTTCGTATTCATGCCGTGATTTATGATTCCGTAAGTGGAGCAAGGCTCGGATACGATATCTTTGTAAAGGATGCTCCGGATACTCCCGAATGGATCTGCTATGACAGTCTCGACGAAGCAATAAGCGCCAAAGAGGGAGATATGCTCTCTGCTCTTAACAGGGTCGTAGAGGACAACGGACTGGCATATACCGAATGCAGCTTTACACGACTTGACGGAGTCTGGAAACCTACTAAAACCGATCCGCTTGAATAACCCGAATTAAGCCCCAATTTGCCCCTGTGTGACGATTTTATACCCCCGGTCGTGAAAACACTCGATCGGGGGCATGAATCGCGCGTTACGCGATTTTTAAGGGCATATCATTCAGAACATTAACAGCAGTATTTCGTGGGTCGAAAAAAAAGCAGGATAAAGGAGTTGTCAACATCCAAAGTGACAACTCCGGTTTACGCCCACCGGCAACGCCGTTGGGGGATTTTCAAATATATCAAGATTCAAGAAAACTGGCAAAAATGATGGCAAAATGAATAATGCGTGGCATAACCATGCCATTTTCAGCTGTCAGACTTTATATCAAGGAGTTTTTTCATGAGCAACAAGACTTTTACCGGCGTATATATCGACGAAGCCCTGCTTAATCAGATATCAGCTTCTCTCAGGGATGCCAACTGCCGGTCACGCAACGAATTCATTATCGAAGCCGTACGTCATTACATCTCATACCTGCATTCCGAAAACTTCGGTGATATCGTATCTCCGGCTCTTGAATCGGTCATAGGAGCCAAAATCAAAGACACCGAGAACCGGCTTTCACGAGTGCTGTTCAAGCAGGGCGTTGAGATTGCCATGATGATGCACGTGGTTGCTGCCACCAACAATATCGCTCTCTCCGAACTGGAAAAGCTGCGGAGAATGTGTGTTGACGAGGTGTCACGCAACAGCGGACGATACAGCTTTGATGACGCTGTCAAATATCAGAAAAGCTGATAGATGGCTGGTATCATTCTCAAATCTCCATACCTCAAGCCAAACGCAAAAACACATCTTGCCAACTACGCACACTACATCGCTACTCGCGACGGTGTTGAGATGACTGATGATACCTCGCGTTTTCTTGATGCGACCGGAGTTCAGAAAAAGGAGATTGAATCGCTGCTCAGAAAGTATCCGGACAGCGCCGAGCTGTATGAGTATGCCGACTATTGCGCCAAACCAAATCGAGGTAACGCAGACGAATTTATTCTTCGGATCGCTGAACTGCATCCGGAAATCTTTGCTTCGCGCAAAGGCTATGTAAGCTACATTGCCAACCGACCGGGAGCAGAGCGAACCGCAGGCAACGGTCTGTTCACTGATGACGGCGTTCCAATAATTCTGAAAGATGTTATGCGCGAGGTATCTGAGCATCAGGGTAATGTTTGGACACACATCATTTCTCTTCGCCGTAAGGATGCGCAGCGGCTTGGCTATGACTCTGCTGCCGACTGGATGCAGCTACTTCGCTCCCAAAGAGATGTGTTTGCTAAAAACATGAAGATTCGTCCAGATAACTTCCGCTGGTTCGCTGCATTCCACAACGAGGGTCACCATCCTCATGTTCACATGATTGCTTACTCAGTCGATCCCAACGAAGCATATCTCTCGCCGCAGGGTATCCGGAACATAAAGTCAAGTCTAGCAAGAGAAATATTCCGTCAGGATCTCATCAGCATCTACGAAAAACAGACCCAATACCGTGACCGTCTGCGTCAGGACAGCCGGGATATTACCGCAGATATCATCCGACAGATTCGCAACGGGAGCTATGCTGACCCACGGATTGCAGGTATGCTGCTCAAGTTATCCAAGCGTCTTGAAAATACCTCCGGCAGAAAAGTCTATGGGTATCTGAAAGCTGACGTCAAGGCAATCGTCGACGGCATCGTCGATCTGCTCGAACAGGACGAGCGTATTTCAAAACTCTATCACCTATGGTACGAGCAAAAATTTGAAATCATCCGAACCTACACCGACACCATGCCTGCGAAACTTCCTCTGTCGCAGAACAAGAAATTCAAAAGTATAAAGAACGCTGTGATTCAGGAGGCGATGAAGCTAGTTCCGCTGCATACCGAGACGCAGTCAGCAGAGCAGGTAGTCAGCGCCTCCATGACCGGCGTTATCAATCTGATGTACCATCTGAGCCGGATATTTGAGGACAAGGCGCAGAGCGGAGATGCTCCAAAGCATTTGTCAAAAGAGAATCGTGCAGAGGAAGAAAAACGCGCAGCACACGGTCTGAAACATGGATAACACAAGGAGTGATGATGAATATGACAACCCGCATTATCTATACCGAAGAAGAAAAGAGCGCTGCCAGACTCACAGATATTGCATCATTTCTTTCCGGACGAGGCGAGCAGCTTAAGCGTAACGGAAACGAATGGGTATGGTCAAACGGTGGCGAGAAAATCACCATACGCGGCAATCTGTGGTACAACCATTACCGCATGGAGGGTGGCAATGCAATTGATTTCGTTCGCAGTTTCTGCGAGGTGGATTTCCCGACAGCAATGAAGATGCTTACTACCGGTGAATCAGTCGCTGAGATACGACGCTGTGATCTGCAACCATATCTAAATAAACGAGCCTTTGTTCTTCCGGACGCATATCACGATGTACGCCGAGTTGTCACTTACCTTGAAAAAGATCGTTGTATTGATCCGGCGGTAATTGCTTTCTTTCTCGGAAAGCGCACAATCTATGAGGACGATCATTATCACAACGTTGTGTTTGTCGGGCATGATGAAACCGGTAAGCCGCGACATGCTCACAAGCGCGGCTCATATTCGGAAAGCAACTTCAAAGCCAACGCGGCCGGAAGTCAGGCAGAATACAGCTTTCATCACATTGGGACAAGCGACCGTATATACGTCTTTGAAGCTCCGATTGATATGCTCTCGTTTATCTCCCTGAATCCTGACAACTGGCAGAGAGACAGTTACGTCGCGCTCTGCTCTGTGTCTCCCAAAGCATTGCTGCATCAGCTGAAAGTCAATCCAAAAATCCGGAACGTATGTCTGTGCCTTGACAATGACACTCCAGGAAATTCAGCCTGTAAACGAATCACCGAACAGCTTCGTCTGCTCGGTGATTTTTCCGTTGACCGAATTGCCCCGACATTAAAAGACTGGAACGAGGATCTTTGCAGATATGAAGAATGCCTCGCGTCCAAAATGTAAATAAGGAGAATTAACATG